>NZ_JACARZ010000039.1:0-118030 GCF_013386315.1 Pseudomonas sp. P7779
GTCGGTACATGTATTGACTGACACACCGCATTCGCGAGCAAGCCCGCTCCCACAGGAGATTTGTGGTGTGGCTTATTTCTTCAGCAGGGCTGAACACGCGGCCTTGTAAGCCTCATGCTGATACTTGTTCAGCGTCGCCGGCAGGGCAAAGTCGTGTTTCTTGTTCTGCGCATTGATGGTCTGCGGCGACAGCAGCGTCACTTCAACGCCCTCCAGCAACTGAAACACACCTTCAATCTTGAACGTAGTCGGGCCACCGGCGAATTCGCCTTTCTTGCTGCGCTTCTTGATGGCGATGCGGCTGATGCCGTTTTCCCGCACAAACGCGCTGACCTGAGCGGCGAAGGCCTTGACGTTGGCCGCCTCATCATCGTCTTCAAGGGCGATTTTCTTGGTGGCCAGAGCGACGTGGCCCAATGCCTGACCGTCGAGCGAGGCGACAGCAATAATGGCTTCGCTGCCTTTGATTTCGATGCCGCAGATTGTCATGAATAGCCTTGATTCTGAGTAAAGAGTGGAGGGGATTGTCGCTTATTCCTGCCCAATCGACTCCAAAAACTCCGACCGTTCATCACTCATCCGCGCCAGACAATCATTCTGCTGGATCGCATATGCCTTGCTTCCCGCCACTGCCGGAAAGGTATCTACGGCGCAATCCGCATCACGTAACTTTTCCCACTTCTGCTGGGCATCCTTCAGACGAGCGGTAATGTCCGCCAACTGCGTCTTGTTGCTGCCATAGGTCGAACCCATGCGTTCCAGCAAGCCCTGGTAGTTATCCTTGAGCAGTTGTTCGGCGGTGGTTTTGTTGTAGGTGGCGCATTCCAGGGTTTGCTTGTCGTTCTCGATGCCATCGCAGGGCGTGCTGTCGGTGTCTTCAGCGGCGTGTACGCCGGTTGCGATGAGTGCCAAAGCCAGGAAAATCGATTTCATTGCGCCGTCTCATATCAGTTGATGAGCAAATTCTGGCTCAAGCGTAAGACAAAGAACAGACACCCGTCAGAGATGTCATGTTGGCCTTTGTCGCGGATTGACGCTTTCGGCAATTCCCTTGTCGTTTTTGCACCCGGCTCCTTCTGCCCCGGGGCATATGCTGGCCCCAAAGCGCCGGCAGACGATTCGGCGCATGAATCGCCAATAAGGGGACGCCTGATGAGCCCAGCCGAATTGCACGCCGACAGCATCGTTATCGACGGGCTGATCATTGCCAAGTGGAACCGCGACCTGTTCGAAGACATGCGCAAGGGTGGCCTCACCGCTGCCAACTGCACGGTGTCGGTATGGGAAGGGTTCCAGGCCACCATTAACAACATCGTGGCCAGCCAGACCCTGATTCGCGAAAACAGCGACCTGGTGATCCCGGTGAAAACCACCGCCGATATCCGTCGCGCCAAGGAACAGGGCAAGACCGGCATCATCTTCGGCTTCCAGAACGCCCACGCGTTTGAAGACCAGCTCGGCTACGTCGAGATCTTCAAGCAGCTCGGGGTTGGCGTGGTGCAGATGTGCTACAACACCCAGAACCTGGTGGGCACCGGCTGCTATGAGCGCGATGGCGGCCTGTCGGGCTTCGGTCGCGAGGTCGTCGCCGAGATGAACCGCGTCGGCATCATGTGCGACCTGTCCCACGTGGGCTCCAAGACTTCCGAAGAAGTCATCCTCGAATCGAAAAAGCCGGTGTGCTACTCCCACTGCCTGCCTTCAGGCCTCAAAGAGCACCCGCGCAACAAGTCCGATGAAGAGCTGAAGTTCATCGCCGACCACGGTGGCTTTGTCGGCGTGACCATGTTCGCGCCGTTCCTGGCCAAGGGCATCGACTCGACCATCGACGACTACGCCGAAGCCATCGAATACACCATGAACATCGTGGGCGAAGACGCCATCGGCATCGGCACCGACTTCACCCAGGGCCATGGCCAGGATTTCTTCGAAATGCTGACCCACGACAAGGGCTACGCCCGCCGCCTGACCAGCTTCGGCAAGATCATCAACCCGCTGGGCATCCGCACCGTGGGCGAGTTCCCGAACCTCACCGAGACCCTGCTCAAGCGCGGCCATCCCGAGCGCGTGGTGCGCAAGATCATGGGCGAAAACTGGGTCAACGTCCTGAAGGACGTCTGGGGCGAATAAGCCACCACTCACGCCTCTTTTCCCCCAACCTTATGCGTCGGGGGCTTACCAAAGCATTTTCCGGAGTTAAGTTTCCATGGCCAAGATCGCCCCTCAATTGCCTATCGAAGTCGACAGCGAAACCGGTGTCTGGACCTCCGACGCCCTGCCGATGCTGTACGTGCCGCGCCATTTCTTCGTCAACAACCACATGGGGATCGAAGAAGTCCTGGGCAGCGAGGCCTACGCCGAAATCCTCTACAAGGCCGGCTACAAATCCGCCTGGCACTGGTGCGAAAAAGAAGCTGAATGCCACGGCCTGGAAGGCGTCGCAGTGTTCGAGCACTACATGAAGCGCCTGTCGCAGCGCGGCTGGGGCCTGTTCAAGATCCAGGACATCGACCTCGACAAAGGCACCGCCAGCGTCAAGCTCGAGCACTCGGCATTCGTCTACGTGTACGGCAAGGTCGGGCGCAAGGTCGACTACATGTTCACCGGCTGGTTTGCCGGCGCGATGGACCAGATTCTCGAAGCCCGCGGCAGCAAGATCCGCACCGTTGCGGAACAGGTCTACGGCGGCTCCGAAGAGGGCCACGACGACGGCCTGTTCACTGTCAAGCCGTTGTAAGTCGAGGACCCTGCCATGGCTTTCGAAGCAATGTTTGCGCCGATCCAGATCGGCAAACTGACCATCCGCAACCGCGTGCTCAGTACCGCCCACGCTGAGGTGTATGCCACCGACGGCGGCATGACCACCGACCGCTATGTGAAGTACTACGAAGAGAAAGCCAAGGGCGGGATCGGCCTGGCGATCTGCGGCGGTTCTTCCAGTGTCGCCATCGACAGCCCGCAAGGCTGGTGGAAGTCGGTGAACCTGGCGGATGACCGGATCATCCCGCACTTCCAGAACCTGGCCGACGCCATGCACAAGCATGGCGCCAAGATCATGATCCAGATTACCCACATGGGCCGTCGCTCGCGCTGGGACGGCGAGCATTGGCCCACGCTGCTGTCGCCTTCGGGCATCCGCGAGCCGGTGCACCGCGCCACCTGCAAGACCATCGAGCCTGAAGAAATCTGGCGGGTGATCGGCAACTACGCCACCGCTGCGGCACGGGCCAAGGCCGGTGGCCTGGACGGTGTGGAACTGTCGGCGGTGCACCAGCACATGATCGACCAGTTCTGGAGCCCTCGGGTCAACAAACGTACTGACGAATGGGGCGGCAGCTTCGAAAACCGCATGCGTTTCGGCCTTGAGGTGTTGAAGGCGGTACGCAAGGAAGTCGGCCCGGATTTCTGCGTCGGCATCCGTTTGTGCGGCGACGAATTCCATCCGGACGGCCTGTCCCACGAGGACATGAAACAGATCGCCAAGTACTACGACGACACCGGCATGCTCGACTTCATCGGCGTGGTCGGCTCGGGGTGCGACACCCACAACACCCTGGCCAACGTTATCCCGAACATGAGTTATCCACCGGAGCCGTTCCTGCACCTGGCGGCCGGCATCAAGGAAGTGGTCAAGGCCCCGGTGCTGCACGCGCAGAACATCAAGGACCCGAACCAGGCCACGCGCATCCTGGAAGGCGGCTACGTGGACATGGTCGGCATGACCCGCGCCCACATCGCCGACCCGCACCTGATCGCCAAGATCAAGATGGGCCAGATCGACCAGATCAAACAGTGCGTCGGCGCCAACTACTGCATCGACCGCCAGTACCAGGGCCTGGACGTGCTGTGCATCCAGAACGCCGCCACTTCCCGTGAATACATGGGCGTGCCGCACATCATCGAGAAATCCACCGGGCCAAAACGCAAAGTCGTGGTGGTGGGTGCCGGCCCGGCCGGGATGGAAGCGGCGCGGGTGGCTGCCGAACGTGGCCACGACGTGACGTTGTTCGAGAAGAAAGAATTTATCGGCGGGCAAATCACCACTGCATCGAAAGCCCCGCAGCGTGACCAGATTGCCGGGATCACCCGCTGGTTCCAGTTGGAACTGGCGCGCCTGAACGTCGACCTGCGCCTGGGTGTGGCGGCGGACGCGGCGACCATCCTCGACCTGCGCCCGGACGTGGTGGTGCTGGCGGTGGGCGGTCATCCGTTCCTGGAGCAGAACGAACACTGGGGCGCGGCTGAAGGCCTGGTGGTCAGCAGCTGGGACGTGCTCGACGGCAAGGTTCTACCTGGCAAGAACGTGCTGGTGTACGACACCATCTGCGAGTTCACCGGCATGTCGGTGGCCGACTTCCTCGCGGACAAGGGCAGCCAGGTCGAGATCGTCACCGACGACATCAAGCCGGGCGTGGCCGTGGGCGGTACGTCGTTCCCGACGTACTACCGCAGCATGTACCCCAAGGAAGTGATCATGACCGGCGACATGATGCTGGAAAAGGTCTACCGCGAAGGCGACAAGCTGGTGGCGGTGCTGGAGAACGAATACACCGGGGCCAGGGAAGAGCGGGTGGTGGACCAGGTGGTGGTCGAGAACGGCGTGCGTCCGGACGAAGAGCTCTACTACGGGCTCAAGGCAGGCTCGCGCAACAAGGGCCAGATGGACATCGAGGCCCTGTTCGCGATCAAGCCGCAGCCGTGCCTGAGCGAGCCGGGCGAGGGGTACTTGCTGTTCCGCATTGGTGACTGCGTGGCCCAGCGTAATACCCACGCGGCCATCTATGACGCCCTGCGCCTGTGCAAGGATTTCTGACGAGGTGTACTCGGTCAAATGTGGGAGCGGGCTTGCTCGCGAAAGCGGTGTGTCAGCCACTGGATGCATCGACTGACACGCTGCCTTCGCGAGCAAGCCCGCTCCCACATTTCGGGCCAGTTTCACAGTAGACCTGTGTGGTCTTCGGGAGCTTCACCATGTTGAACACCCTTCTTCCCATCCTGCTCTTCGCCGCCCTGGGCCTTGCCGTCCTCGGCGCGCTGCGCCGGGTGAACATGTGGCGCCGCGGCCGGTCCTCCAAGGTCGACTTGCTCGGCGGCCTGTTGGCCATGCCCAAGCGCTACATGGTCGACCTGCACCATGTGGTCGCCCGCGACAAATACATCGCCAACACCCACGTCGCCACCGCCCTGGGCTTTGTGCTCTCGGCGCTGCTGGCGATCCTGGTGCACGGTTTCGGCCTGCATAACCGCATCCTCGGCTACGCCTTGCTGTTGGCTTCGGTGCTGATGTTTGTCGGCGCCACCTTCGTCTACCTGCGCCGTCGCAACCCGCCTGCACGCCTGTCGAAAGGCCCGTGGATGCGCCTGCCGAAAAGCCTGATGGCGTTCTCGATGAGCTTCTTCCTGGTGACCTTGCCGGTGGCCGGGATTCTGCCGGCGGACTTCGGCGGCTGGCTGCTCGCCGCGCTGCTGAGCCTGGGCGTGTTGTGGGGCGTGTCGGAAATGTTCTTCGGCATGACCTGGGGCGGGCCGATGAAACACGCCTTCGCCGGTGCCCTGCACCTGGCCTGGCACCGCCGCGCCGAACGCTTCGGCGGCGGCCGTTCCACCGGTTTGAAACCCCTGGACCTCGCGGATAAAAGCGCGCCCCTGGGCGTGGAAAAACCGGTGGATTTCACCTGGAACCAACTGCTCGGCTTCGACGCCTGCGTGCAGTGCGGCAAGTGCGAAGCCGCGTGCCCGGCGTTCGCCGCCGGCCAGCCACTGAACCCGAAAAAACTTATCCAGGACATGGTCGTCGGCCTGGCCGGTGGCACCGACGCCAAGTTCGCCGGCAGCCCGTATCCGGGCAAAGCCATCGGCGAACACGCCGGCAACCCGCACCAGCCAATCGTAAATGGTCTGGTGGATGCGGAAACCCTGTGGTCCTGCACCACCTGCCGCGCCTGCGTGGAAGAGTGCCCGATGATGATCGAGCACGTGGACGCCATCGTCGACATGCGCCGCCACCTCACCCTGGAAAAAGGCGCGACCCCGAACAAGGGCGCCGAAGTCCTGGAAAACCTGATCGCCACCGACAACCCGGGCGGTTTTGCGCCGGGCGGGCGGATGAACTGGGCGGCGGATTTGAACCTGCCCTTGCTCAGCGACAAGAAAACCGTCGACGTGCTGTTCTGGGTCGGCGACGGTGCCTTCGACATGCGCAACCAGCGCACCCTGCGCTCGTTCGTCAAAGTGCTGAAAGCCGCCAAGGTCGACTTCGCCGTACTGGGCCTTGAGGAGCGCGACAGCGGCGACGTGGCCCGGCGCCTGGGCGATGAAGCGACTTTCCAGCTGCTGGCCGCACGCAATATCCAGACCCTGGCCAAGTACAGCTTCAAGCGCATCGTCACCTGCGACCCCCACAGTTTCCACGTGCTGAAAAACGAATACGGCGCCTTCGATGGCAACTACCTGGTGCAGCACCACAGCACCTACATGGCCGAACTGATCGACGCCGGCGCCCTGAACCTGGGCCAGCACAAAGGCAACAGCGTGACCTATCACGACCCGTGCTACCTGGGCCGCTACAACGGCGAGTACGAGGCACCACGCCAAGTGCTGCGGGCGCTGGGGATCGAGGTCAAGGAAATGCAGCGCTCCGGTTTCCGCTCGCGTTGCTGCGGTGGCGGTGGCGGGGCGCCGATCACCGATATTCCCGGCAAGCAGCGGATTCCCGACATGCGCATGGAAGACATCCGCGAGACCGGTGCCGAACTGGTGGCCGTGGGTTGTCCACAGTGCACGGCGATGCTGGAAGGCGTGGTCGAACCGCGTCCCTTGATCAAGGACATTGCCGAACTGGTAGCTGACGCGTTGCTTGAAGACGCGGCACCGGCCAAGGCGCCGAAACGCGAACCTGCGGAGGTGCATTGATGAGCGACATTATCCGCCGCGACCCACGGGCCGAATGGATCGCCCGTAACCGCCTGCACCCGCTGCACGCGGCGATGCAGCCGGTGCAACACAGCTGGATGGGGCCCAATGGGGTCATCCGCAAGAACGTGCACGGTGTCGGTTTTATCGGCCCCAACGGCATCAAGCGTATTGACCGCAGCGGCGCCCAGCAGGGCGGCGCGGCCAAGCGTACGGCAGCGGTGGAAGTGCAGTTGCCGCTGCATCAGGTACCGGCGCCCGCTTTCTACATCAACGTGGTGCCGGACATGGTCGGCGGCCGCCTGAGCAGCCACGACCGCGACTTGCTGGGCCTGGCCCGGCAACTGGCCGGCGACGACGGTGCGGTATTGGCCGTGGTGTTCGGCGAACACAAGGAAAACGCCTTCGCCACTGCCGGTGTGGATCGGCTGCTGGTGTTGGACGGGCATGAATTCGACGGTTATTCACCGGAGCAACGGGTTCACGGCCTGCGGGCTGTGGATAACCAGTTCAACCCGCGCCACTGGTTGCTGCCGGACAGCCGCAGCGGCGGTGGTGAATTGGGCCGGCGCTTTGCCGCGAGCCTCAAGGAGCGCCCGGCCACGCGGGTCTGGCAGATCAAGGGCCAGGAATGTATTGGCCGTGCAGGCGCGGGTCAGGAGGATCTTGCCCGCCCACTGCCACGGATGATCCTGGCTGCGGCGGAGTGCGCCGATCCCGTCAGCGAAACCCGTCACGAAGTGCTGCCGGTGGAGTTATCCACAAGCCTGGCCCGCAGCCTTGCGCGTATCGAAGATTTGGGTGCGGTGGCCGTGGACCCGGCGGCGATTCCCATGGCCGAAGCCGAATTTATTTTCTCCGGTGGCAACGGGGTCAAGGACTGGGCGCTGTTCCACCAGACTGCTGCCGCGTTGGGCGCCACCGAAGGTGCTTCGCGGGTGGCGGTGGACGACGGCTTCATGGCGCGCGATCGCCAGGTGGGCGCCAGCGGCACATGGGTCACTGCACGGGTTTACGTGGCGGTGGGGATTTCCGGGGCGATCCAGCACCTTCAAGGCATTGGTGCCTGCGACAAGGTGGTGGCGATCAACCTCGACCCGGGCTGCGACATGATCAAGCGTGCCGACCTGTCGGTGATCGGCGAAAGCGCCGCGATACTGCAAGCCTTGATCGTCGCGGTCGAGGCCTACCGCCACGGTGCCAAGCGCGATGCAGCTTAAGGAAATGGCCATGACGACGAATGTAATCAGCCTGGTGTCCATCGGCGCCCACCCGACTTCAGGCCGCCCACGCCGCGCCGAGCAAGACGCGCGCGCTGTGGAACTGGGCCTGCAACTGGCTGGGGATAACCTGCAAGTGCTGCACGCCGGCGACATCGGCGAACCCACCCTGCGCGCTTACCTGGGCATGGGCTTGCCGCAGTTGCACGTGCTTGAACAACCGGCCGGGGCGGACGCCTTGCCGGTGCTCGGCGACTATCTGCGGGACGCGGGCGCCCAAGTGGTGCTCACCGGCAGCCAGGCGGAAACCGGCGAAGGCTCGGGGATGTTGCCGTTCCTGCTGGCCGAGCAACTGGGTTGGCCGCTGATTGTCGGCCTGGCCCAGGTGGAATCCATCGAAGGCGGTGTGGCCCATGTGCTGCAGGCCTTGCCTCGTGGCCAACGGCGGCGGCTGAAGGTGCGCCTGCCGTTTATGGCCACGGTGGATAACGCGGCGCCCAAGCCACGGCAAAGCGCCTACGGCCCGGCGCAACGCGGTGAGCTGACGGCCCATGACGTCGAGGTGTTGGAGGATGAGTTATTCACAGGCGCTGTATTGCAGCCGGCCAAGCCTCGGCCCAAGCGCCTCAAGGTGATCAAGGCCAAAAGCGGTGCCGACCGGATGAAGGCTGCAACGGCCAAGGCCAGCGGCGGCGGTGGGCAGGTGCTCAAGGGCGTGAGTCCGGAGGCGGGCGCTGAAGCCATTCTTAAATTGCTTATAGAAGAAGGTGTAGTGCGCTGATCCACTGTGGGAGCGGGCTTGCTCGCGAAGGCGGTGTCTCAGATAACTCATGTACCGACTGATCCGCCGCTTTCGCGAGCAAGCCCGCTCCCACACTGGTTTGCGGCGATTGTGGCTTTACCCACAATCCCTGTTAACCCACCTGTGGATAACCTGTTCGCGGCTGTCCACACCCCATGCAAATCAAGCCCTGCAGCTCGCTGTACGAAAAACAACCAACCTAACTGACGGTTTTTCCTTGGGTTTTTCTGTGGATAAGGAAAATGCCCTGCGCAGACTTGCCCCCAAAGTCTGTTGGTGCTTCTGTGGATAAGATGTTCGCTATCCGCTGTAGGCCATATAAAGCGTGGCTTACAGTGCGTTGATTAAAATGTAACCAATATCGCTATTCCGGCTGGGTTTTGCTTTCAAAGCCGCGATTTTCCTCGGTTTAAGCCGGTTTTCCACAGATGGTCCAAAGTTGCCCCCAAAGTCTGTTGGCGCTTCTGTGGATAAGGTGTTTGCGTTCCTCTGTAGCCCATGCAGGACGTGGCTTTCAGGCTTTAGGTCAAAAAATGATCAATGTGGGATAAAACCGGTACCTTTGAATAAGTCACGGATTTTCTTGGTTTTATTTCGACGGGAAAGCGCAGTTGCCCACAATTGCTGTGGGTGGCTTTGTGGATAAGTTGTTGGGCAATGGCTGGAAGGCAGGAAAGCAGGGGTCTGTCAGAGACCTGGCTGTTTTTTGTACAGTTCAGGTCCCTGTCACTGTATGGCTTACTCGTGGACCGCGACGCCTTTCAGATACGGCGCTGGCGCCGCCCCCAGGTTGCTCAGCATCCGCTCGCTGTACCAGTCCACAAAGTTGACCACACCAAACTCATAAGTCTTGGAGTACGGCCCTGGCTGGTACGCGGTGGAGTTGATGCCACGCTGGTTCTCTTCGGCCAGGCGGCGGTCCTGGTCGTTGGTGGCGTCCCACACTTTGCGCATGCGCTCGACGTCGTAGTCCACACCCTCCACGGCGTCCTTGTGCACGATCCACTTGGTGGTGACCATGGTTTCCTGGGCACTGATCGGCCACACGGTGAACACAATGATGTGGTCGCCCATGCAGTGGTTCCACGAGTGTGGCAGGTGCAGGATGCGCATCGAGCCCAGGTCCGGGTTCTTGATACGGCCCATCAGCTTGTTGCAGCCTTGCTTGCCGTCGAGGGTCATCGACACGGTGCCCTTGAGCAGCGGCATGCGCACGATGCGGTTACGCAGGCCGAAGCTGGCGTGGGCGTAAGGGATCTTTTCGGCATCCCAGGCGGCGGCGGAGGCGGCCACGTGGTCCTTGAAGGCCTGGTCGGCCCGCGGGTCGGTAACGTCGTCCCATTCAAGCAGGGTTTTCAACAGTTCCGGGTGCGACGCGTTGCAGTGGTAGCACTCGCGGTTGTTTTCCAGCACCAGCTTCCAGTTGGCTTTTTCAAACAAGGTGGTCTGGATCGCCACCTTGGTGTTCTCCATGTCGTAGGGTTCCATGTAGTGGCTCAAGGTCGACAGGAAGTCGTCGATGGCCGGCGGGTTCTCCGACAGGCTGATAAAGATGTAGCCACCGGCGGTCTTCACATTCACCGGCTTGAGGCCGTATTGCTTCATGTCGAAGTCGGCGCCCATTTCGGTACCGGCGAACAGCAGGCGGCCGTCCAGTTCATACGTCCACTGGTGGTAATGGCACACCAGCTTGGCGACCTTGCCCTTGTCGCTGGTGCACAAGCGCGAACCGCGGTGGCGGCACACGTTATGGAATGCGTGCACCACACCATCGGCGCCACGGATCACGATGATCGGGTTCTTGCCCACTTGCAGGGTGATGTAGTTGCCCTTGGCGGGGATCTCGCAGGTCATGCCGGCGATCAACCACTCTTTCTGGAAAATTTCCTGCATGTCGATATCGAACAGCCGCTCATCAGAGTAAAACGGCTGCGGCAGCGAAAAGGTCCGCTCGCGTTCTTGCAGCATTTGCGCAGTGGCCTTGCGTGCGGGTTCCAGCGGATCGCCCAAGCTTAAGGTTGCGGTGACGTCCATCGTGTGTGTCCTCATGGCCATTCTGTGTGGCCGGCGAATAGTGGCTAGGTTTTGCAGCAAGGCGTAAAGAAAGCGTCTTTGTTGGGAGCGAGTGTGGGCCCCACAACGGCCAGAACCTTATCCATGAACGACATGGCCCACTCTGTTCCCGACGCGCAACCCCCGTGGTATGGGGGCTGGTCGCGATAAGTATGTGAATGTCGCAGATAGGTAAATGGGTGATTCGCGCGTTACGCAGAATCGCCACCATAAGGCCGATCACACGGCTATGGAGAACAGCATGTCCAACAGCTTCCTGAACCCGGTAACAACCCAGACCTGGGCCAATGGTCGGCACATCGTCCGTTGCGTCAAAGTCATCCAGGAAACCTGGGACGTGCGCACCTTCTGCTTTATGGCCGACCAGCCGATCCTGTTCTTTTTCAAGCCCGGGCAGTTCGTCACCCTGGAGCTGGAAATCGACGGCCAGCCGATCATGCGTTCGTACACTATTTCCAGTTCGCCGTCGGTGCCTTACAGCTTTTCGGTGACCATCAAGCGCGTGCCGGGCGGCAAGGTGTCCAACTGGTTGCATGACACGCTGCACGAAGGCCAGGAGCTGGCGGTGCACGGGCCGGTGGGGCTGTTCAATGCCATCGACTTCCCGAGCCCGAAAGTGCTGTACCTCAGTGGTGGTGTCGGTATTACCCCGGTGATGTCCATGGCGCGCTGGTTCTACGACACCAACGCCAACGTCGACATGACGTTTATCCACAGCGCCCGCTCGCCAAAGGACATCATTTACCACCGCGAGCTGGAGCATATGGCGTCGCGGATTGATAACTTCAGCCTGCACCTGATTTGCGAGAAACACGGCCTGGGTGAACCCTGGGCCGGTTATCGCGGTTACCTCAACCACAAGATGCTCGAACTGATGGTGCCGGACTTCCTGGAGCGGGAAGTCTTCTGTTGCGGCCCGACGCCTTACATGAACGCGGTAAAGCGCCTGCTGGAAGCCGCCGGCTTCGACATGGCGCGTTATCACGAAGAATCCTTCGGCGCGACGCCACCGGAAGCCCGGGCCGACGCGGTGGAACAAGCCGAACAAGCGGCGGATGCACCGGAGATCGACCTGGCGGACCTGCATCAGGTGGAATTCATTGCCTCTGGCAAGAGCATCCGCGTGGCACCGGGCGAGACCGTGCACGCAGCGGCGGCCAAGCTTGGCCTGCTGATTCCGAAAGCTTGCGGCATGGGGATCTGTGGGACGTGCAAGGTGCTGAAGCTGGGCGGGGAGGTCGAGATGGACCACAACGGCGGGATCACCGAGGAAGACGAAGCCGAGGGTTACATCCTGTCGTGCTGCAGCGTGCCGAAGGGTGATGTGCGCATCGAGTTCTAATGATCGTTCCCACGCTCCGCGTGGGAATGCCTCCTTGGACGCTCCGCGTCCCGTCCCGCTGTGTGACGCGGAGCGTCACGGGCTGCATTCCCACGCAGAGCGTGGGAACGATCAGTTAGAGGTTATTGGGCGTAGATGTGCACGACGAAGTGCTGGCCGGATGCTGTCAGTTCATAGACCTTGTCAGTGATCCGCAATGTCCTCGTCGGTTCGCTGATGGTGTCACCGATTTTCGCGGATTTTCTGAATTCGTCCCAGTCGATGACGGTGGTGCTGATAGTGCCTTCGCCTAGCAAGTTGTTTCCGTAGCGTTGCGCTTCCATGGTGTTGCCCTCTGCTGGATTTCCGTTTCCGGCCGATTATTCGGCTGGCGGTTAGTCCCGAAAGGCGGCCTTTTCCTTCCGGGTTCCAAGAGGCTAGTCAAAGAAAACGAAGTTGATTGCTGTCAGAAATATCAAAAAACAGTCTCGGCCTTTCGCCATTATCTGAGGGGCTGATGCCTACTTCAGGCGCTCATCACTTCCCGAATATCTGCGGCTAATTCTCTTACGCGCTCTTCCTCGGTATCCCACGCGCACATGAACCGTGCGCCGCCTTTACCGATGAAGGTGTAGAAGCGCCAGCCCTTGGCCGTCAGCGCGGCAATTGCCGGTTCCGACAGTTGCAGGAATACGCCGTTGGCCTGGACCGGGAACATCAACTCCACCCCCGGAATATCCGCCACCAGGTTGCTGAGCAATTGTGCACAGTGGTTGGCGTGGCGGGCGTGTTTGAGCCAGGCGTCGTTTTCCAGCAGGCCCACCCACGGGGCGGAGAGGAAGCGCATCTTTGAGGCAAGCTGCCCGGCTTGTTTGCAGCGGTAGTCGAAGTCTTCGGCCAGCTTGTGGTTGAAGAACAGGATCGCTTCACCCACGGCCATGCCGTTCTTGGTGCCACCAAAGCACAGCACGTCGACCCCGGCTTTCCAGGTCAGGTCGGCCGGCGAGCAGCCGAGGAATGCGCAGGCGTTGGAGAAGCGTGCGCCGTCCATGTGCAGGTTCAACCCCAGTTCCTTGCAGGTGACGCTGATGGCGCGGATTTCTTCCGGGGTGTAGACGCTGCCGACTTCGGTGGCCTGGGTCAGGGTCACGACGCGGGGTTTCGGGTAGTGAATGTCCTGGCGCTTGAGGGCGATCTCGCGGATCGACTCCGGGGTCAGCTTGCCGTTTTCGGTGCGGGCGGTGAGCAACTTGGAACCGTTGGAGAAAAACTCCGGCGCGCCGCATTCGTCGGTTTCGACGTGGGCGGTTTCCGAGCAGATCACGCTATGGTAGCTCTGGCACAAGGAGGACAGCGCCAGGGAGTTGGCTGCGGTACCGTTGAAGGCGAAGAACACTTCGCAGTCGGTTTCGAACAGTCTGCGGAAACCGTCGGCGGCGCGGTGGGTCCATTCATCATCGCCATAGGCGCGTTGATGGCCCTGGTTGGCGAGTTCCATGGCGGCCCAGGCTTCCGGGCAGATGCCGGAATAGTTGTCGCTGGCGAATTGTTGGCTCTTGTCGGTCATGGCCCAGTCCTGTGGTCGATGTTGGTGCGCACTTTACCCAAGATTGTCGGGCGGGCGCACGCACTGTTAATGCAAAGTCATTGGGGAATTATGCACGGTTCTGAAAGCGTTCCTGTAAGCCGCGTCCGCGATGGCGCCCTGGACCTGCTCAAGTGGCTGGCGCTGCTGAGTATGGTGCTGGACCACCTGCGTTATGTCGGTTTGAGCCTGGACGGGCTGTATGTGCCGGGCCGCCTGGCGTTCCCGTGGTTTTGCCTGGCGATCGCGGCGAATTTGCATCGGGTCAAGGACGCGCCGGTGACGGGGCAGTGGCGCTATCTGGGCTGGTTGCTGCTGTTCAGTGTGATCAGTGAGGTGCCGTACCGGATGTTCATCGACGACGCCGACACGCTGAACGTACTGCCGACCCTGGCGCTGGGTTTGCTGGTTGCCCGGGGATGGCAGCAGAAGACGGTTATTGATCGAGGATTGGCGTTGATCGCGCTGGTTTTGGCGGGGTTTTTCTCGGCGCAGCTGATGTTCGGTTTCTTTGGCGTACTACTGCCGTTGGCGATGCTGCTGGTGTTTCGCCGGCCGTGGTACTTCAGCGTGCTGCCGGGTGTGGTGTGCCTGGCTGCCAATCAATGGCAGATCCTGCTCAATAGCGGCACGCTGGTGGCGATGCTGGGATTGGCGACATGCCTGATTGCGCCGCTGGCCGGATTGGTCTTGTTGCGACATGCCGGGCAGGTATCGCCACCGGCCATGCGGCGCTGGGCATATGCGCTTTATCCGGCGCATTTCCTGCTGCTGCTACTGGTCCGCAAGATCATCGCCTAACCCCTGTGGGAGCGGGCTTGCTCGCGAAAGCGGTGTGTCAGGCTGCACCTATATTGGCTGGCCCACCGCATTCGCGAGCAAGCCCGCTCCCACATTTGTTCTGTGTTGTTCCGGCCATGTCGTAAACGCACCTTTGCGTGGCGTCCATAGGCATTTGACCTCTCTGCGCCAGCCCTACCATCGCATCAAAGGGCCCCTCCGTCGTGCGGCGGCCCCAACAATACGATTGGCGCACCGCCGCCGCTGGGAGAGACGCGATGTTCAGCAAGCAAGACCAGATCCAGGGTTATGACGATGCACTGCTGGCGGCCATGAATGCCGAGGAGCAGCGCCAGGAAGATCATATCGAGCTGATCGCGTCAGAGAACTACACCAGCAAGCGTGTCATGGAAGCCCAGGGCAGCGGCCTCACCAACAAGTACGCCGAAGGTTACCCGGGCAAGCGTTACTACGGCGGCTGCGAGCACGTGGACAAGGTCGAAGTGCTCGCCATCGAGCGTGCCAAGCAGCTGTTCGGCGCCGACTATGCCAACGTGCAGCCGCACTCCGGTTCGTCCGCCAACAGTGCGGTGTACCTGGCGCTGTTGAACGCCGGCGACACCATCCTCGGCATGAGCCTGGCCCACGGCGGCCACCTGACCCACGGCGCCAAAGTGTCGTCCTCGGGCAAGCTGTACAACGCGGTGCAATACGGCATCGACACCAACACCGGGCTGATCGACTACGACGAGGTCGAGCGCCTGGCCGTGGAGCACAAGCCGAAGATGATCGTGGCGGGTTTTTCCGCCTACTCCAAGACCCTGGATTTCCCGCGCTTTCGCCAGATCGCCGACAAGGTCGGTGCGCTGCTGTTCGTCGACATGGCCCACGTCGCCGGCCTGGTGGCCGCCGGTCTGTACCCGAACCCGCTGCCCTACGCCGATGTGGTCACCACCACCACCCACAAGACCCTGCGCGGTCCACGTGGCGGGTTGATCCTGGCCAAGTCCAACGAAGAAATTGAAAAGAAACTCAACTCTGCGGTATTCCCGGGCGCCCAGGGCGGCCCGCTGATGCACGTGATCGCCGGCAAGGCGGTGTGCTTCAAGGAAGCCCAGGAACCAGGTTTCAAGGCCTATCAACAGCAAGTGATCGACAACGCCCAGGCCATGGCCGGCGTGTTTATCAAACGCGGCTACGATGTAGTGTCCGGCGGCACCGATAACCACCTGTTCCTGGTCAGCCTGATCCGTCAGGGCCTCACCGGCAAAGACGCGGACGCCGCCCTCGGTCGCGCCCACATCACCGTCAACAAGAACGCCGTGCCTAACGACCCGCAGTCGCCCTTCGTGACCTCGGGCCTGCGCATCGGCACGCCGGCGGTGACCACACGTGGCTTCAAAGTGACCCAATGCCTGGAACTGGCCGGCTGGATCTGCGACATCCTCGACAACCTCGGCGACGCCGATGTGGAGGCCAACGTCGCCAAGCATGTGGCCGCCCTGTGCGCTGATTTCCCGGTTTATCGCTGAGCGCGGTTTTGGAGTAATGACTATGCAACGCTACTCGGGCTTCGGCCTCTTCAAGCACTCACTCAGCCACCACGAAAACTGGCAGAAGATGTGGCGCACGCCCACCCCGAAAAAGGTCTACGACGTGGTCATCGTCGGCGGCGGCGGGCATGGTCTGGCGACGGCTTACTACCTGGCCAAGGAACACGGCATCACTAATGTGGCGGTGGTCGAGAAAGGCTGGCTGGGCGGCGGTAACACCGCGCGCAACACCACCATCGTGCGGTCCAACTACCTGTGGGACGAGTCGGCGCACCTGTACGAACACGCGATGAAACTCTGGGAAGGTTTGTCCCAGGATTTGAACTACAACGTGATGTTCTCCCAGCGTGGCGTCTACAACCTGTGCCACACCCTGCAGGATATCCGTGACTCCGAGCGTCGCGTCAGCGCCAACCGCCTAAACGGTGTGGACGGCGAACTGCTCAACGCCAAACAAGTGGCCGATGAGATTCCGTACCTCGACTGCTCCAAGAACACTCGCTACCCGGTAATGGGCGCCACCGTGCAACGGCGCGGCGGCGTGGCCCGTCACGATGCCGTGGCCTGGGGCTTTGCCCGCGCCGCTGACGCACTGGGCGTGGACCTGATCCAGCAGACCGAAGTCATCGGTTTCCGCAAGGAAAACGGTGTGTGCATCGGCGTGGAAACCAACAAAGGCTTCATCGGTGCCAAGCGCGTCGGCGTGGTGACGGCGGGTAACTCCGGCCACATGGCTTCGCTCGCGGGCTTCCGCCTGCCGATCGAATCCCACCCGCTGCAAGCGTTGGTGTCGGAGCCGATCAAACCCATCATCGACAGCGTGATCATGTCCAACGCCGTGCACGGTTACATCAGCCAGTCCGACAAGGGCGACCTGGTGATCGGCGCCGGTATCGATGGCTACAACGGCTATGGCCAGCGCGGCTCGTACCCGGTGATCGAGCACACCATCCAGGCCATCGTCGAGATGTTCCCGGTGCTGTCCCGCGTGCGCATGAACCGCCAGTGGGGCGGCATCGTCGACACCACGCCGGATGCCTGCCCGATCATCTCCAAGACCCCGGTCCCGAACATGTTCTTCAACTGCGGTTGGGGCACCGGTGGTTTTAAAGCGACTCCAGGCTCAGGCAACGTATTTGCCGCCAGCCTCGCCAAGGGTGAAATGCACCCGTTGGCCGCTCCTTTCTCCATCGACCGTTTCCACAACGGTGCGCTGATCGACGAACACGGCGCCGCGGCCGTCGCCCACTAACAGGAGAAATTCCCTATGTTGCATATCTTCTGTCCTCACTGTGGCGAACTGCGCTCCGAAGAGGAATTCCACGCCTCCGGCCAAGCGCACATCCCGCGCCCACTGGACCCGAACACCTGCACCGACGAGGAGTGGGGCGACTACATGTTCTTCCGCGACAACCCGCGGGGCCTGCACCACGAACTGTGGATTCACGCCGCCGGTTGCCGCCAGTATTTCAACGCGACCCGCGACACCGTCACCTACGAAATTCTTGAAACCTACAAGATTGGCAGCAAGCCGCAATTCACCGCCAAGGCTTCTGGAGAGAAGGTATGAGCCAGATCAATCGCCTGTCCAACGGTGGCCGGATCGACCGCAACAAAGCCCTGAGCTTCACCTTCAACGGCCAGAGCTACAAAGGCTTTGAAGGCGACACATTGGCCGCTGCGCTGCTGGCCAACGGCGTCGACATCATCGGTCGCAGCTTCAAGTATTCCCGCCCGCGCGGCATCTTCGCCGCCGGTGCCGAAGAGCCGAACGCGGTGCTGCAGATCGGCGCCACCGAAGCCACGCAAATACCCAACGTGCGCGCCACGCAACAGGCGCTGTACCAGGGTTTGGTCGCCACCAGCACCAACGGCTGGCCGAGCGTGAACAACGACATGATGGGCATTCTCGGCAAGGTCGGCGGCAAGCTGATGCCGCCGGGTTTCTACTACAAAACCTTCATGTACCCGCAATCGTTCTGGATGACTTACGAGAAGTACATTCGTAAGGCAGCCGGTCTTGGCCGCTCGCCGACCGAGAACGATCCGGACACCTACGACTACATGAACCGTCATTGCGACGTGCTGATTGTGGGCGCGGGCCCTGCCGGCCTGGCGGCTGCGTTGGCCGCTGCCCGCAGTGGCGCCCGGGTGATCATCGCGGACGAGCAGGAAGAGTTCGGCGGCTCCTTGCTGGACTCCCGCGAAAGCCTCGATGGCAAGCCTGCGGCCGAGTGGGTTGCCAGTGTGATTGCTGAACTCAAGGCCCTGCCGGACGTGGTGCTGCTGCCTCGCGCCACCGTCAACGGTTACCACGACCATAACTTCCTGACCATTCACGAACGCCTCACCGACCACCTCGGTGACCGTGCGCCGATCGGCCAGGTGCGTCAGCGTATCCACCGGGTTCGCGCCAAGCGCGTGGTGTTGGCCACTGGTGCGTGCGAGCGTCCGCTGGTGTACGGCAACAACGACGTACCGGGCAACATGCTGGCGGGAGCGGTCTCCACTTACGTGCGTCGCTACGGCGTGGCACCGGGCAAGAAGCTGGTGCTGTCCACCAACAACGATCACGCCTACCGCGTGGCGCTGGACTGGTTCGACGCCGGCCTCAGCGTTGTCGCCGTAGCCGATGCCCGCCACAACCCACGTGGCGCGCTGGTTGAAGAGGCGCGTGCCAAAGGCATTCGCATCCTCACCGGCAGCGCCGTGATCGAGGCCCGTGGCAGCAAGCACGTCACTGGCGCCCGCGTTGCGGCCATTGATGTGAAAGCCCACAAAGTCACCAGCCCCGGCGAATGGCTGGACTGCGACCTGGTCGCCAGTTCCGGCGGCTACAGCCCGGTGGTCCACCTGGCCTCGCACCTGGGCGGCAAGCCGACCTGGCGTGAAGACATCCTCGGTTTTGTACCGGGCGAAGCACCGCAGAAACGCGTGTGCGTCGGTGGCATCAATGGCGTCTACGGCCTCGGCGATTCCCTGGCCGACGGTTTTGAAGGTGGCGTGCGCGCTGCCAGCGAAGCCGGGTTTGCGCCGGTGGAAGGTACGCTGCCAAAAGCCTTGAGCCGTCTGGAAGAACCGACCCTGGCGCTGTTCCAGGTACCTCACGAGAAAGCTACCGCACGGGCGCCGAAGCAATTTGTCGACCTGCAGAATGACGTCACCGCGGCCGCCATCGAACTCGCCACCCGCGAGGGTTTCGAGTCGGTGGAGCACGTCAAGCGCTACACCGCACTGGGATTCGGCACTGACCAGGGCAAGCTCGGCAACGTCAACGGCCTGGCCATCGCGGCCCGTTCGCTGAATGTGACCATCCCGCAGATGGGCACTACCATGTTCCGTCCCAACTACACGCCGGTGACCTTCGGCGCGGTAGCAGGCCGGCACTGTGGGCACATCTTCGAGCCGGTGCGCTACACCGCGCTGCAAGCCTGGCACGTGAAAAACGGCGCCGAGTTTGAGGACGTCGGCCAGTGGAAACGCCCATGGTATTTCCCGCGCAACGGTGAAGACCTGCACGCCGCAGTGAAGCGCGAATGCCTGGCCGTGCGTGACAGCGTCGGCCTGCTGGACGCGTCCACCCTCGGCAAGATCGACATCCAGGGCCCGGATGCCCGCGAGTTCCTCAACCGCATCTACAGCAACGCCTGGACCAAGCTCGACGTGGGCAAGGCCCGCTACGGCCTGATGTGCAAGGAAGACGGCATGGTCTTCGACGACGGCGTGACTGCCTGCCTCGCCGACAACCACTTCCTGATGACCACCACCACCGGCGGCGCAGCACGCGTACTCCAGTGGCTGGAAATCTACCAGCAGACCGAATGGCCGGACCTCAAGGTGTACTTCACCTCGGTCACCGACCACTGGGCAACCATGACCTTGTCCGGCCCCAACAGCCGCAAACTGCTGAGCGAAGTCACCGATATCGACCTGGACAAGGACGGCTTCCCGTTCATGACCTGGAAAGAAGGCCTGGTAGGCGGCGTGCCGGCACGGGTGTTCCGGATTTCGTTTACCGGTGAGCTGTCGTACGAAGTCAACGTGCAGGCCGACTACGCCATGGGCGTGCTCGAGAAAATCGTCGAGGCCGGCAAGCAGTACAACCTGACCCCGTACGGCACCGAAACCATGCACGTGCTGCGGGCCGAGAAGGGTTTCATCATCGTTGGCCAGGATACCGACGGCTCGATGACCCCGGACGACCTGAACATGGGCTGGTGTGTAGGCCGCACCAAACCGTTCTCGTGGCTCGGCTGGCGCGGGATGAATCGCGAGGATTGCGTGCGTGAAGACCGCAAGCAGCTTGTCGGACTCAAGCCGATCGACCCGAACGTGTGGCTGCCGGAAGGCGCGCAGTTGGTGTTCGACGCCAAGCAGACGATCCCGATGAAGATGGTCGGCCATGTCACCTCCAGTTATGCCCACAACTCCCTCGGTTATTCGTTTGCCATGGGCGTGGTGAAGGGCGGCTTGAAGCGCATCGGCGAGCGGGTGTTTGCACCGCTGGCGGATGGCAGCGTGATCGAGGCGGAGATTGTTTCTTCGGTGTTCTTCGACCCTAAAGGCGACCGCCAGAACATCTGACAGACCGAGTCGCCTGCATCGCAGGCAAGCCAGCTCCCACAGTTGGAATGCATTCCCCTGTGGGAGCCGGGCTTGCCCGCGATGAGGCCAGAACAGTCACCGCAAGACCTACAGAATTCAAACAGGTGCTTTATGACAGCAGCCAATGTTTACCAACAACGCCCCACCTCCGGAGCCAAGGCCGAGTCGTCGCTGCACCATGCCGACCTCGCCAGCCTGGTAGGCAAGGGCCGCAAGAACGCCGGCGTGACCGTGCGTGAAAAGAAACTGCTGGGCCACCTGACCATTCGTGGCGATGGCCATGACGCAGCCTTCGCCGCCGGTGTGCACAAAGCCTTGGGTATCGAATTGCCCGGTGCCCTGCAAGTCATCGTCAAGGGTGAGACCAGCCTGCAATGGCTCGGTCCGGATGAGTGGTTGCTGGTAGTGCCAGGCGGTGAGGAATTCGCCGCCGAGAAAAGCTTGCGTGAGGCGCTGGGTGATTTGCATATCCAGGTCGTCAACGTCAGCGGCGGCCAGCAGATTCTCGAACTCAGCGGCCCCAACGTGCGCGATGTGCTGATGAAATCCACCAGCTACGACGTGCACCCCAACAGCTTCCCGGTGGGCAAGGCGGTGGGCACGGTGTTCGCCAAGTCGCAATTGGTGATTCGCCATACTGCTGAAGACACCTGGGAGCTGGTGATTCGTCGCAGCTTCTCGGATTACTGGTGGCTGTGGTTGCAGGATGCGGCGGCTGAGTATGGTTTAAGCGTCCAGGCCTGATCGTTCCCACGCTCCGCGTGGGAATGCATCCCGGGACGCTCCGCGTCCCAAGAGCGGACGCAGAGCGTCCATTGCGGCGTTCCCACGCAGAGCGTGGGAACGATCAAGGAGTCACGAATAATGAGCCGCGTACCCGACACATGGATTTTGACCGCCGACTGCCCCAGCGTGCTCGGCACGGTGGACGCGGTCACTCGCTACCTGTTCGAGCAGGGCTGCTACGTCACTGAGCACCACTCCTTCGATGACCGGCTCTCGGGCCGGTTCTTCATCCGCGTGGAGTTCCGCCAGCCCGATGGTTTCGACGAACAAGCCTTCCGCGATGGCCTGGCCACCCGTGGCGAAGCCTTCGGCATGATCTTCGAACTGACCGCGCCGAACTACCGGCCGAAAGTGGTGATCATGGTCTCCAAGGCCGATCACTGCCTCAACGATTTGCTCTACCGCCAGCGCATCGGCCAACTGTCGATGGACGTGGTCGCCGTAGTCTCCAACCACCCGGACCTCAAGCCCCTGGCCGACTGGCACCAGATTCCCTATTACCACTTTCCCCTGGACCCCAACGACAAGCCGTCGCAGGAGCGCCAGGTGTGGCAGGTGATCGAAGAGTCCGGCGCCGAGCTGGTGATTCTTGCGCGCTACATGCAAGTGCTGTCGCCGGAGCTGTGCCGCAAGCTTGACGGTAAAGCCATCAACATCCACCACTCCCTGCTGCCCGGTTTCAAGGGCGCCAAGCCGTATCACCAGGCTTACAACAAGGGGGTGAAACTGGTGGGCGCCACTGCGCATTACATCAATAACGATTTGGACGAAGGCCCGATCATCGCCCAGGGCGTGGAGGTGGTGGACCACAGTCACTATCCGGAAGATTTGATTGCCAAGGGACGGGATATCGAAGGCCTGACCCTGGCCCGGGCCGTGGGGTATCACATTGAGCGGCGGGTGTTCTTGAACGCCAATCGGACAGTGGTGCTCTGATGGACACCTTCGCGAGCAAGCCCGCTCCCACATTCGACCGCATTTCAAAGGTAGGACTCGGTCAACTGTGGGAGCGGGCTTGCTCGCGAAGAGGCCCTTACTAACAACGCAAAAACAGCATCTGTACCCGAGCACTTAAACGCGCTGCCTGCCTGGGCAACGCGGTTCCATAAAAACAACAGCGAGGTGAAAGCATGTCTGGTAATCGTGGTGTCGTGTATCTCGGCAACGGCAAGGTCGAAGTACAGAAAATCGACTATCCCAAAATGCAGGACCCCCGTGGCAGGAAGATTGAGCACGGCGTCATCCTGCGCGTGGTCTCCACCAACATCTGCGGCTCCGACCAACACATGGTGCGCGGCCGCACCACTGCCCAGACCGGCCTGGTCCTGGGCCACGAAATCACCGGCGAAGTGATCGAGAAGGGCAGCGACGTCGAGAACCTGAAGATCGGCGACCTGGTGTCGGTGCCGTTCAACGTCGCATGCGGCCGTTGCCGTTCCTGCAAAGAGCAGCACACCGGCGTGTGCCTGACCGTCAACCCGGCCCGTGCCGGTGGCGCCTACGGCTATGTCGACATGGGCGACTGGACTGGCGGCCAGGCCGAATACGTGCTGGTGCCTTACGCCGACTTCAACCTGTTGAAACTGCCGGACCGCGACAAGGCCATGGAGAAAATCCGCGACCTGACCTGCCTCTCCGACATCCTGCCCACCGGCTACCACGGCGCAGTCACTGCGGGCGTTGGCCCGGGCAGCACGGTCTACATCGCCGGTGCCGGTCCGGTAGGCCTGGCGGCTGCCGCTTCCGCTCGCCTGCTGGGCGCTGCGGTGGTGATCATCGGTGACGTCAACCCGATCCGCCTGGCCCACGCCAAGGCCCAGGGTTTTGAAATTGCCGACCTGTCGAAAGACACCCCGCTGCACGAACAGATCGCTGCGTTGCTGGGCGAGCCGGAAGTGGATTGCGCCGTCGATGCCGTGGGTTTCGAAGCGCGTGGCCATGGTCATGAAGGGGCCAAGGCAGAGGCTCCGGCCACCGTGCTCAACTCGTTGATGGGCGTGGTGCGGGTGGCTGGCAAAATCGGTATTCCGGGCCTGTACGTCACCGAAGACCCGGGTGCCGTGGATGCCGCTGCAAAAATGGGCAGCCTGAGCATTCGTTTTGGCCTGGGCTGGGCCAAGTCCCACAGCTTCCACACCGGGCAAACCCCTGTGATGAAGTACAACCGCCAACTGATGCAGGCGATCATGTGGGACCGTATCAACATTGCCGACATCGTCGGTGTGGAAGTCATCAGCCTGGATGACGCGCCACGCGGGTACGGCGAGTTCGATGCGGGCGTGCCGAAGAAGTTTGTGATTGATCCGCACAAGTTGTTCAGCGCGGCTTAAATCGCGGGCAAATAAAAAGGCGACCTCAGGGTCGCCTTTTTTGCATCTGCGGTTGGGTGGGAGAATCAGCGAATCGCCAAAGCCCCCTGATACACCGTTGGCCCCGTCGGCTGCTTGCTCACCGAGCCGCCCTTGGTTTCCGAACTGACCATCAGTGTCACCGGTTTACTGATTGACTCCTGCTGGCGAGGGTTGATGCCGATAATGCCTTTGCCGTCTTCCGGCAGCAGGCCCAGCGACACTGGCGTGCCGTCAGCCGGGACGGCCCACAGTTCCAGGCTTTGATCCGGAGCCGGTGCGGTGGCGGCAATCGGCTGCACTTCGAGGTAATCCTTGTGGGCCACGATTTGCGTGGCCGGTTGCTGGGTGGTGTTCACCAGCAATGCGGCAGCCTTGACGCTGTCCTGGGTGTAGAGGGCGCCGCCGACGCCGGCGACTACCACCAAACAGGCGCCGATGAACAGGCGTGGGCGGTTCCAGAATGAAGGCTTGTGCTCAATCACTTGGGGGTTGATCGCAGTCATTAGGCTCTTCCTGACATGTTTTGTAGTCTTTCATGGACCCGGTTAACGGCGATCGGTTCCTCATCCGTCGTATTGAGCCTCGGATCAGAGTGATGCCAATTGGCCCTGATACAGCACCGGCCCGGTGGGTTGTCCGGTCGGCGAGCCCCCCTGAGGCTCAAGGCTCACTGCCAGGGTCAGCGGCGCCGTCAGCA
Organism: Pseudomonas sp. P7779; assembly: GCF_013386315.1. NCBI lineage: Bacteria > Pseudomonadati > Pseudomonadota > Gammaproteobacteria > Pseudomonadales > Pseudomonadaceae > Pseudomonas > Pseudomonas sp. P7779. The sequence continues at coordinate 24,686 of NZ_JACARZ010000039.1, forward strand.
GCGCCTGGTGTTCTTTGCTCAACTGGATTCGGCCGTTACCCGACACCGGCAACAACCCCAGGGAGATGGGTTTGCCGCCTGCCGGGATTGCCCACAGTTCCAACGCGCGGGCCGGCTCCACGGCGGCCAGGGTCAGCGGTTCCACTTGCAGATGATCCGCATAGGCCTGGATCTTCAGCGCGGGCTGTTGATTGGCCGCCACCAGCGTGGCGTTGTACTCCACCCCAAGGTCGCGCTGGTACAACACGCCCACCAACACCGCGATCACCACCCCGCACGCCGCTACCAGCAAGCGCAGGTTCATCCAGAACGGTTTCTTCGCCGGCATATGCAGCACTTGCGGCTCAATGCGCGCCTTGATCCCTTCCCATACGTGGTCCGGCACCGGCCGTTCAGGCAGCGGCCCGGTGAGGCTGGCGAGGGCATCCTGCCAGTGCCCGAGTTCGACGCGCAGCGCCGCGTCATCCCGCAGCAGCGCTTCAAAGCGCCGGCGGGCGGTGGCAGGCATCAGCCCGATGGCGTAGTCAGCCGCCAGGGCGCGGCGCAGGGCGGTGGTCTGGTAGTTCATGATTCAAGGCACCTGCGCAAGCGCTCCATGCCGCGGCGAATCCAGGATTTGACCGAGCCCAGGGGCGCGGCCAGATGTTCGGCCAATTCCGAGCACGACAAGCCCTGGAAGTAAGCCACGGTGATCGATTGACGCTGCATGCCTTCGAGGCTGTCGAGGCAGCGGTTCAGGGCGAGGGCTTCACGCTCGCTGTCGAGCTGTTCATGGGCGCTGGGGCTTTCGTCGGCCGTGGCGTCCTCCTGGCCTTCGCTCAAGGGTTGTTCGCGGTGTTTGCGCAACTGGTCGATCGCCAGGTTGCGGGTGATATTGACCATCCAGGTCATGGGCGCCGACAGATGGGCCTCATAGCGTGAGGCGTTGTACCAGATGCGCACGAAGCTTTCCTGCAACACCTCCTCGGCCAGATCCTTGCGACCCATGAAACGCAAGGCAACACCATGCAAACGCGGGGAAACGCTGCGATAGAGCGTTTCGAACGCCTGGCGATTACCCAGTGAACACTGGGCCAGCAATTGCCGTAGCTGATCTGCATCGTGGGTCGAAATAGGGCTTCTCCAGGCGCTTGCAACAGAGCGATGGGACGGCGCACGGTAAAGAGGGCAGGCTGAGGTTAGTCCAGCTTGGGCATTCATTCCATCTACCTCCGTGCGGCTCGTGGTGGATATACGCAGCGCAAGGCGCATCGGATGCAGTGGTTTTCTGAACTAATCTGCAGGGAGGGAACAATCCTTCGGCGTACCCAGTCAAACTCCTGCTTTTTGCGCTTACTTTCAGAGGTTGTCTTGATGAAGATTTCACGCGGTTTTGCCCTGTCCTGCCTGTTGACCGTGGCGGCCAGCCCGGTATTTGCGGCAGGTTTCAGCCTCGGCGACGTGGCCAATGCCGTGTCCGGTGCACAAGGTGGCGACAAGGCAGCAGCGGCTGCACCCACTTCACAGACCGCTGGTCTGCTGCAGGCACTGACCTCGCAATTGAACGTGACCCCTGAGCAGGCCGTTGGTGGTACCGGCGCAATGCTGGGCCTGGCCAAGAATAAATTGGGCGGCGGTGATTACTCGCAACTGACCAAAAGCGTACCGGGCCTGGACAAGCTCTCCGGCAGCAACTCCCTGGGCAGCCTCGGCGCCCTGAGCGGCATGCTCGGCCAGAGCGGCGGCAGCAAGACCTCGGGCCTGGACGGCGTGTTGGGTAACGTGAAGAACACCAACGACCTGAACACCGCGTTCAGCGCGCTGGGCATGGACAGTGGGATGGTGGGCCAGTTTGCGCCGGTTATCCTGAAATACCTGGGCGGCCAGGGCGCCAGCGAATCGGTGCTGGGCAAACTGGCTTCGGCCTGGGGCACTGGCGGCTAAGACCGCTCCGCGCGCAGTTGGGCGATGCGCGCATCCTTCTCCATCCAGAGCTGGTTGACCCAGTTCTGGACGGTCTGGCGAAACGCCGGATCGTTCTCGTAATCCCCCTGCCACAACGCCGGATCCAGCTCTCGGGTACGGATATCCACGATCACCTTCGGCACCGCACCACTGATTAAGTCCCAGAAGCCCGGAATGTTTTCCTGTGGATAAACCACGGTGACGTCGAGCACCGCATCCAGCTGTTCACCCAACGCCGCGAGCACGAACGCCACGCCACCCGCCTTGGGCTTGAGCAGGCGCTCGAAGGGTGAAGCCTGCTGTTTGCGCTTGGCCGGGGTGAACCGCGTGCCTTCCAGGTAATTCACCACGGTGACCGGCTGGCGCTTGAACAACTCGCAGGCCTCTTTGGTGATTTTCAGGTCCTGGCCTGCCAGTTCCGGGTGTTTGGCCAGGAATGCCTTGCTGTAGCGCTTCATGAACGGGTAATCGAGTGCCCACCAGGCCAGGCCCAGGAAGGGTACCCAGATCAGTTCCTTTTTCAGGAAGAACTTGAAGAACGGCGTGCGCCGGTTGAGGGCCTGGATCAGTGCGGGGATGTCGACCCAGGATTGATGGTTGCTGATCACCAGATAAGAAGTGTCACCCCGCAGGTCGCCGCCGCCGCGAATGTCCCATTGGGTAGGGATGCACAGGGCGAAGATCAGCTTGTCGATCTCGGCCCAGGTTTCGGCGATCCACATGACGGCCCAGGACGCATAGTCACGAAAGCGACCGGGGGCCACCAGCTTGAGCAGGGCAAACACCATCAGCGGCCCGAACAGCACCAGGGTGTTGAGCAACAGCAGCAATGTGACGAAACAGCCGGTGAGCAGGCGGCGCATAAGTAACTCTTGGAATCATTTTTGGCCCGCCATGATAAGCAGCTTGGGCCTGGAGACCAAATCGCAAATAAGCTTACGAATGTTTCACAGCGGGCTGGGTATGCTCTGTGATCTAACTAAGCAGCGAATTTGCAGTCTAGAATTGGCCCACTTATTTCAAGGAAACCTCCTACGTGAAATCCATCCTTGCCCTGCTAACGCTGGTGGCCTTGCCTGTCATGGCCGCCGAGCCGACCCTTTACGGTCGCTACGAATACATCCAACTGCCGGAAATCGGTGAGACCTTCAAGGCCAAGATGGACACCGGCGCGCTGACCGCCTCGCTGTCGGCCCGGGACATCGAGACCTTCACCCGTGATGGCGACGACTGGGTACGCTTCCGCCTCGGCGGCAAGGACGCCACCAACAAGGTGTACGAGCACAAGGTTTCGCGCATCAGCAAAATCAAGAGCCGCGCCGACGAAGATGACGACAAGGACGAAGCCACCGTGGCCAAGCGCCCGGTGATCGACCTGGAAATGTGCCTGGGCAACGTCAAGCGCACCGTCGAGGTCAACCTCACCGACCGCAGCAGCTTCAACTACCCGCTGCTGATCGGCGCCAAGGCCCTGCGTGAATTCGGCGCTGCGGTAAACCCGGCCCGCCGTTACACTGCGGACAAACCGGACTGCTGACGGAACACCATGGCGCACATCCTGATTGTCGAAGACGAAGCGGCTATCGCTGACACGCTGATTTTCGCCCTGCAAGGCGAGGGCTTCACCACCACCTGGTTGAGCCTCGGCCAGGCGGCGCTGGCCCATCAGCGGCAAACCCCGGCGGACCTGGTCATCCTCGACATCGGCCTGCCGGACATCACCGGCTTTGAAACCTGCAAGCAACTGCGGCGTTTCAGCGAAGTACCGGTGATGTTCCTCAGCGCCCGGGACGGTGAGATCGACCGCGTGGTGGGTCTTGAGATCGGCGCTGACGACTATGTAGTCAAGCCGTTCAGCCCGCGGGAAGTGGCAGCGCGGGTACGGGCCATTCTCAAGCGCGTGGGCCCCGGTGCTGCTCCGGCGGTGTTCCAGGTGGACCTGGAGCGCATGCAGATCAGTTATCGCGGCCAGCCCCTGAGCCTCACTCGCCATGAATTCCGTCTGCTGCACAGCCTTTTGGAGCAACCCGAGCGCGTGTTCAGCCGCGAGCAACTGCTGGATGCGGTGGGCGTGGCGGCGGACGCAGGCTACGAGCGCAATATCGACAGCCACATCAAAAGCGTGCGCAGCAAATTGCGCGCGGTGGCGCCCGAGGCGGAGCCCATCCAGACCCATCGCGGCCTTGGCTACAGCTACAGCCCGGGCAACAGCTGATGCGCCTGGGGATTCGGTTCTTCCTGGTGTACGCATTGTTTATCGGCCTGACAGGCTACTTCGTACTCAGCACCGTGATGAAGGAAATCCGCCCCGGCGTGCGCCAGTCCACCGAGGAAACCCTGGTGGACACCGCCAACCTGCTGGCGGAAATCCTGCGCGACGATGTGAAGAACGGCACCCTCGGCCAGAGCCACTGGCCCGAACTGCTCAAGGCCTACGGTGAGCGTCAGCCCGGCGCGAATATCTGGGGCCTGCCGAAAAACCAGGTCAACCACCGCATCTACGTCACCGACGCCAAGGGCATTGTGCTGCTGGACTCCAGCGGCGAGGCCGTAGGCGAGGATTACTCGAAGTGGAATGACGTGTACCTGACCCTGCGCGGCGAATACGGTGCGCGCTCGACCCGCAGCGAACTGGACGACCCTGCCTCTTCGGTGATGCACGTCGGCGCGCCGATCCGCGATAGCGGGCAGATCATCGGCGTGGTCACTGTGGCCAAGCCCAACAGTTCACTGCAACCCTATGTGGACCGCACCGAAGACCGGCTGCTGTGGTACGGCGCCGGGCTGGTCGCCCTGGGCTTGCTGTTTGGTGCGCTGTTGTCGTGGTGGTTGAGTGTCGCACTGCGCCGGCTGACGGCGTATGCCCAGGCGGTGAGTGAAGGCCGGCGTGCCGAGTTGCCGCACTATCGCGGCGGTGAACTGGAGCAGTTGTCCACCGCCGTGGAACACATGCGCACCCAGCTGGAAGGCAAGGCGTACGTCGAGCGTTATGTGCACACCCTGACCCACGAATTGAAAAGCCCGCTGGCGGCGATTCGTGGTGCGGCGGAGCTGTTGCAGGGCGACATGTCCCGTGACCAGCAGCAGCGTTTCGTGAGCAATATCGACAGTGAAAGTGCGCGCTTGCAGCAGTTGATCGAACGCCTGCTGAACCTGGCGCAGGTGGAGCAGCGCCAGGGCCTTGAGGACCAGGCCAGCCTGTCGTTGGCGGCGCTGGTGGACGAAGTGCTCAGGGCTCAATGTGCGCGCATTGAAGGCGCCGGGTTGCAGGTCGAGCAGGCGATTGACGCGGATCTGCAGGTGTACGGCGAGCCGTTCCTGCTGCGCCAGGCACTGGGTAACCTGCTGGAAAACGCGCTGGATTTCACACCGCCCGGCGGCACATTGCGGTTCAGCGCCAAGGCCTTGGATGACGGGATCGAATTCACCCTGTTCAACCAGGCCGACGCCATTCCCGAGTACGCGTTGCCGCGCCTCAGCGAGCGCTTCTATTCCCTGCCGCGCCCGGCCAGCGGGCGCAAGAGCACCGGCCTTGGGCTCAATTTTGTCGAAGAGGTGATGAAGCTGCACGGCGGCTCACTGCAGATCGGCAACGTGCCCGGCGGCGTGCAGGTAAAACTGCATCTCCACACAGTCTCCACATTCCCTTCATAAATCCCCCTTAAGCGCCCGCCAGACTCTCCCTCATCAAAACAGGGAGAGCTTCATGAACCGCAATCTGCTTTTCAAATTGGGCGCCATCGCGCTGCTGATCGTGCTGTTGTTGATTCCGTTGCTGATGATCCACGGGGTGATTACCGACCGTCAGCAACTGCGCGACGACGTCTTGCAGGATATCGCCCGCAGTTCCAGCTACAGCCAGCGCCTCAATGGCCCGGTGCTGGTGGTGCCTTATCGCAAGACCGTCCGGGAGTGGAAGCTCAATGAAAAGCTCAACGAACGCTACGAAGAAACCCGCGAGGTGCGTGGTCATCTGTATTTCCTGCCGGAGCAATTTGCCCTCGACGGGCAGGTGCAAACCGAAGTGCGGGCCCGGGGCATTTACCAGGCGCGGTTGTTCCACGCCGACAGCCGTATCAGTGGGCGGTTTGTGTTGCCGGAGCAGTGGGGCATCAAGGAAAATTTTGCCGATTACCGCTTTGACCCGGCGTATCTGGCAGTGGGTATCAGCGACATTCGCGGTATCGAAAATGCGTTGAAGCTGGAGCTGGGCAGCCAGCAACTGGCGTTTTCCCCGGGTACTCAAGTGGCTTGGCTGGGGGAGGGTGTGCACGTGATGCTGCCCGAGCAGGACAGCCACAATCCGTCACCTTTTGACTTCGCCTTTGACCTGCGCCTGCAAGGCACCGAGCAACTGCAAGTGGTGCCGGTGGGCAAGACCAGCCAGGTCAAGCTCGCGTCCAACTGGCCGCACCCCAGCTTTATCGGCAACTTCCTGCCGACCCAGCGCGAGGTCACCGCCCAAGGCTTCAGCGCCAATTGGCAGACCACATTCTTCTCCACCAACCTGGAAGAAGCGCTGCGCGGTTGCCTGGCCGAGCGCGGCTGTGACGACTTCAACAGCCGCAGCTTCGGCGTGAGCTTTATCGACCCGGTGGACCAGTACCTCAAGAGCGATCGGGCGATCAAATATGCGCTGTTGTTTATCGCCCTGACGTTTGCCGGTTTCTTTCTGTTCGAGGTGCTCAAGAGCCTGGCGGTGCACCCGATCCAGTACGCGTTGGTGGGGGTTGCCCTGGCGTTTTTCTACCTGCTGCTGTTGTCGTTGTCCGAGCACATCGGGTTTGGCCCGGCGTACCTGATATCGGCGGCGGCCTGTGTGTTGCTGATCGGGTTTTACGTCTGCCATGTGCTGCGCAGTGTCGCCCATGGCCTGGGGTTTTCAGCAGGGTTGGCGGCGTTGTATGGCTTGCTGTACGGGTTGCTGAGTGCCGAGGATTACGCGTTGTTGATGGGCTCGTTGCTGCTGTTCGGGTTGCTGGGCACGGTGATGGTGCTGACCCGCAAGCTGGATTGGTATGGGGTGGGCAAGCGATGAGTCGGTCGTTGGGGTTGCGGGAGGATCAGCAAGAGGGCGCGCAGTTAGTGGTGAGGATCAACGCGCTATTCCCTGTGGCCCGGGAGCTTTTTGTGGCGAGGGAGCTTGCTCCCGCTGGGCTGCGCAGCGGCCCCAAAAATCCTGGGAGCGCTTCGCACTCCAGCGGGAGCAAGCTCCCTCACCACAGAGGGGCCCTTGCAGCAGGTTAGGCCGGTGGCTGGGTCTGGAGCATCGACGGCCGCTGACTCACCTCGGCATACCACGCCGCCAGCTTCGGATGGCTCGACCGCCACTGCATGTCCGGGTGGCGGAAGTCCAGGTAAGCCAGTGCACACGCCACGCTGATCGCGGCCACGTCAAACGGCCCGGCCAGTTCGGCGATGGCGTCCTGTTCGAGCATGTCGAGGGCGCGGCGGATCTTGTCGCGCTGGCCTTCCAGCCACAGGTCCCAATGTTTTTCCTCGGGGCGCATGGCGGTTTCATAACGCACCAGTACGGCGGCATCCATGATGCCGTCGGCGGTCGAGGCCAGGGTCAGGCGCCGCCAGCGGGCCGGGCCGTTCCGGGGGATCAGTGGAGTCCCGGTGTGTTGGTAGTCGAGGTAATCGAGGATCACCCGGCTGTCGTGCAGCGCATTGCCGTCGGCCAGGCGCAGGGCGGGGATCTTGCCCAGCGCGTTGTCCAGGATTACATCGGCGTCGGGCTTGACCGGCGTCGGCACGCAGGCGTGCAAGGTCACGCGGTCCAGTTGACCGGTCTCGTGCAACAACACCCGTACTTTGCGCACAAACGGCGAGGCAGGGTTGTGGAACAACGTCATGCTGGGGGTGGACATGGGCATTCCTCGGAAAAGGGCAGCGCTAATCTATCTCAACGCTTGAGCAACGCCCAGCTACCTATGGCGGCCGGAATGCCCAGCCCCACCCAGCTCAGCGAATCCCACAAGCCGTCCCCCAGCAATGCCGCAAACAATCCGGCAGCACTCAACAACCCGATGGCCAGCGGAATGCCGAATACCTTCCAGAAACTCGATTGCCTCGGCTTCATGACTTGGCCGCCTTGCGCCGCACCAGCCACAGGTACACGCCACTGCCCAGGACGATGATGGTCAGCACATCCAGCACCGCCCACAGGATCTTCATCGGCATGCCGCCGTAGTCACCGAAGTGCAGCGGCTGGGACATGCCCATGGCGTCCATGTACCACGGCCGTTCGGCGATGGCGGTGACGTGCAGGTTGCTGGCGTCGATCAATACCGGCGTCAGCAGGTGTGAAGTCAGGTGGGTGCTGCCTTTCATGAACACCGCGTAGTGATGCTCGCTGGAGAAACGCGTGCCGGGGAACGCGATAAAGTCCGGCTCCATCCCGGGCGCGGCCTTGGCGGCAATCGTCAGCAGGTCGGTGGCGGGGGCGCGCAGGGTCAGCGGCGGGGCGTTTTTGTAAGGCTCGATCATTGCGCTGAGGCTGTCGGTGCGCCACGCGGCGATGATCAGGTCGGCGCAGGCGCTGATCACGCCGGTCACGCCCACTACCAGCGCCCAGGTCAGGGTGACCACGCCGATCAGGTTGTGCAGGTCGAGCCAGCGCAGGCGCGTGGATTTGTCCTGGCGCACGGTGGCGAATTTCAGCCGGCGCATGAACGGCAGGTACAACACCGTGCCGGAGATGATCGCCAGCACAAACAGAATGCCCATGAACGCCAGCAGCAACTTGCCCGGCAGCCCGGCGAACATATCGACGTGCAGGCGCAGCAGGAACATCGTCAGCCCGCCGTTGGCCGAAGGCGTTTCCACGGCCTCGCCGGTGCGGGCGTCGAGCATGAAGGTGTGGGAGGAATTGGGTTCGGTGCCGGCGGTGGCGGCCATGATCGCGATCACGCCGTTCTTGTCGTCTTCGTCCCAGGCCAGGTATTGCATGGCTTCGCCGGGGCGATGGGCCTGGGCTTTGGCAACAAGCTGTTCGAGGTTCAGCTGTGGGGTATCGGCGGGCATCTGTGCCAGCTCGGGTTCGTTGCCCAGCAGGTGGTCGATCTCGTGGTGAAAGATCAACGGCAGGCCGGTGAGAGCGAGCAGCAGCAGGAATACGGTGCAGACGAGGCTGGTCCAGGTGTGGATGAAGGACCAGCGGCGGATGGTTTTGCTTTTCATTTTCTAGCCTTCAGACACACCGAAGCCGCCCACGGGGGCGGCCCGGTTGTTAACTCAGCCGATTACCACTGGTAGGTGGCACTGGCGACGACGCTGCGTTGGTCGCCGTAGTAGCAGTAGGAAGCATCGCAGGTGGAAATGTAGTCCTTGTCGAACAGGTTGGTGGCATTCAGTTTCACCGAAGCCCCCTTGAGGCTGTTGTCCAGGCGGCCGAGGTCGTAATGCACGGAGGCATCGAACACGGTGTAGGCATTGGCCTTGCCCAGCCAGGTGTTGCCCTGGTCGCCATAGGTATTGCCGGTGTAACGGGCACCCGCGCCAATGCCGAAACCGTCGAGCACACCGGCGTGCCAGGTGTAGTCGGTCCACAGTGAGGCTTGCTGGTTTGGCATCAGTTGCAGGCGGTTGCCTTTGTATTGGCCTTTTTGCACTTCGGATTTGGCCAGGGTGTATGCCGCGATGACCTTAAGGTTCTCGGTCACGTCAGAGACGGCTTCCAATTCCAGGCCCTTGACCTTCACTTCGCCGGTCTGGTCGGTGATCGACTGGCCACCGGCGCCGAAGCTGGTAACCAGCACGTTCTTTTGGGTCAGGTCGTACACCGCTGCGCTCAGCAGGGTATTTGAGCCGGGTGGCTGGTACTTGACCCCCAATTCCCATTGCTTGCCTTCGGTGGGTTTGTACGACTCGGTTGGCGAGACGCTGGCGTTACTCGCTGGCTGGAACGATTCGGCGTAGGAGAGGTACGGAACGAAGCCCGAATCGAACACATAGCTCAGCGCGGCGTTGCCACTGAAGTTCTTGCTGCGGTCGGTATTGGTTGCATCGTTTTTGTTGAAGTAGGTGGTGCCTTGGTGCACCCAGTCTTCACGCCCGCCGAGGGTCAGGCGCCACTGGTCCAGGGCCATCTGGTCCTGGGCGTAAAGGCCAGTCTGGATGGTTTTCTGGTTGTAGTCGTAATAAGCGGTGGAGCGCGCCGGACGCACCACCGGCTTGGTGTTGACGGGGTTGTAGAGGTTGACTGTGCCGCCGTCACCGAAGATCGACAGGTACGAGGTGTCGGTGCGCTGGTGATCCAGGCCGAGCAACAGCGTGTGGGTGATATCACCGGTGGCGAAGTCAGCCTGGAAATTGTTGTCGACGGCGAACTGGCCGATGCTTTCGTCGACGTTGGTCGACCCGCGGCTGGTATTACCCTCGGCATCAATGGTCGAGTAACCATAGGAACCCACGGTCAGCTGCTGGAAAGCCAGCTCCGACTTGGTGTAACGCAGGTTCTGCTTGAACTGCCAGGTATCGTTGAAGCGATGCTCGAAGGCGTAGCCCAGCGCGTAGTAGGTGCGGTCGTAGTACTCGTAGTCCGGGTCGCCGAGGTTCTTGTGATGAGAGATGTCCCCCAACGGCGATTTGATCTTGGTGCCGACAATGGGCAGGAACTGACTGGTGGCGCCGGTATCGTCGCGGGTGAACTGCGACAGGAACGTCAGCTTGGTGTCGGTATCAATATTCCAGGTCAGGCTGGGGGCGATGTTGTAGCGCTTGTTGTCGATGTGATCGACCTGGGTGCCGGCGTCGCGCACCACACCGCTGAGGCCGTAGAGAAACTGGCCTTCATCATCGATCTTGCCGGTGCTGGCGAAGTTGATCTGGCGGTAGTTGTCGCTGCCGTACTGCACCTGGATGGCATTGCTCGATTCAGCGCTGGGGCGGCGGCTGACCATATCCAGCAGGCCGCCGGGCGGGGTCTGGCCGTAGACCGACGAGGCCGGGCCGCGCAGCAGCGCAAGGCGGTCGAGGTTCCAGGTTTCGGCTTTCGGGTTGGCATACACGCCGCGTGGCAGCGGCAGGCCGTCGAGGAACTGGGTGGGTTCGAAGCCGCGTACACGCATCCAGTCGTAGCGGGTGTCACTGCCGTAGCTGGCGGACACGATACCGGGCATGTATTTGACGGCGTCATCCAGGTTCTGGACGTTACGGTCCTGCATTTGCTGGCGAGTGGCGACGGAAATCGAACGCGGGGCTTCGACCAGTGCGGTATCGGTCTTGGTGCCGGCAGCGGTGCGGGTCGCCAGGTAACCGTCAACCGGCCCCCATGCGCTTTCCGCGTCGGCCTGGCCGGTAATGCTGGTCTCCGGCAATGCCACGACCCCATCCGGGATCGCTACCAGGCTGAACGTGCCTGCACTGCTTTGCTCCAGTTGCAGCCCGGTCCCGCGCAACGCTTCACGCAATGCGCCTTGTGCATCGAATTGCCCTTTTACCGGCGCGGAAGTCTTGCCCGCTGCCAACCCCGGGTTCAGCGTCAGCGCCAAACCGGCCTGGCTGGCGATCTGGTTCAGGGTGGTGGCCAGCGACGCTGCCGGCAGATTGTAGGCGCGCACACTGGACGCTTGTTCGGCGGCGAGCAACTGGGTGCTGGCCAGCGGGGCGCTGAGGGCAATGGCCACGGCCAACAGGCTGGGGCGCAACAAGGTGTCTAGCGTGCGGGACATAGGGCGGCTCCTGAATGGAAATATTTCTCAATTGCCTATGTGCCGAGCGAGATGCAAAAAGTGATAGGGCTCGATGAAAATAATTTCTATTAGTGGGTGAGTGCTGTTTTTGAGGGCCTCATCGCAGGCAAGCCAGCTCCACAGGGGAACGCATTCCACCTGTGGGAGCTGGCTTGCCTGCGATGACAATGGCCTATGCACCACAGGAGCCTACGGCTTGGGCGCCACCGTCACCCACCACGGCGTGTGTTGTTGAATCTGCACCGGCAAGGTCGGCAGCAGCGCGTTCAGTGCCAGGTTGGTGTCGTGCAACGGAAAGCTGCCGGTGATCCGCAGGTCGGCCACCTGTTTATCCACACCCAGGTAACCGGTGCGGTAGCGGCTCAGTTCGGCAACCACATCGCCGAGCCGCGCGTTGTCCACCACCAGCATGCCGCGCGTCCAGGCGTCGGTGCCGGGGCTGACGGCAAGCATCGGGCCGAGGCTGTCGCGGCGCATCAGCACTTGCTGGCCTTCCTTGAAGATCTGCTCTTGATGCAGCGCTTCAGGCTGTGCGCCGACGGCAGACTGCAACACGCTGAGGCGGGTGCCATCTTCCTCGCGCTTGACGATAAACCGTGTGCCCAGGGCGCGCAGGCTGCCTTCGCGGGTTTCGACAAAAAACGGGCGGGCGTCGTTGTGGCCGGTTTCGACAAGGATCTCGCCTTCCTGCAATACGATCAGCCGACGTTTCTCGTCAAAGCGCACGTCAATGGCGCTGTGGGTGTTGAGGTTGATCACGGTGCCATCCGCCAGCTTCAGGGTGCGCTGTTCACCGGTGGCGGTGCGCTGGTCTGCCAGCCAATAGTTGAGCGGCACGTAGCGCTGGCCGACGAACAATGCCAGGCCGCACACCAGCACCACACTGGCCAGGCCGCTGCCGAGCTTGCGCACGCGGCGGCGAATGCCTTCGCGCGACTGCAGCAATGCCGCACGGGCCGGGCCCGAGGCCACACTGAAACGCTGATCGAGCATGCCCAACTGGCGCCAGGCGCGGGCGTGTTCTTCGTTGCTGGCCAGCCATTTGGCGAATTCTTCCTGCTCCACGGCACTGCCGTCGCCCGAACCGAGGGACAGTTGCCAGGCAATGGCCGCGTCGAGCACCCGCGCCGACACCGGCTTGGAACTGACCGGGCTCACAGCGGCTCGCCATACAGGGCGATGTAGCACTGGCGGATACCCTGGGCCAGGTATTGCCGCACCCGGGGCACGGAAACCCCCAGGCGCTGGGCGATTTCGGCGTGGCCCATGCCGTCGAGGCGGTTGTAGAGGAAGGCCGCGCGGGCCTTGCTCGAGAGTTTGCCCAGCAGGCGGTCGATGGCCTTGAGGTCTTCGAGGATCAGTTGCTGTTCTTCCGGGGACGGGTGCTCGCTTTCCGGGATCAGCATCAGTTCGGTGAGGTAAGCCTGTTCCAGCGCGGCGCGGCGGAAATAATCGAACAGCAGGCCCTTGGCGATGGCCACCAGGAACGCCCGCGGCTCGCGGGGTTCACGCAGTTCTTCACGGCCCAGCAGACGCATGAAGGTGTCCTGGCTGAGGTCTTCGGCGCGGCTGGGGCAGGCCACGTTGCGTCGCAGCCACGCCAACAGCCAACTGCGATGGTCGCGGTACAACGCGCCAACAAGCTCACTGTGGGGACTTTGGATTGACGACAAGGCGACACCGATCGGAAAGTTTAAACTAACGAGAATTATTCGCGATTGTGGCAGAGGTGTAAGGCGGGTGCAATTGGCGTTGGTCGGGCGGCGGCGTAATGCTATCTATCATGGTGATGCCGCTTACTGTGGCGAGGGAGCTTGCTCCCGCTCGGCTGCGCAGCAGTCGTAATCCAGGCAGTGCATTTATTCAGTTGGAAATGGGTTGGCTGATTTGGGGGCGCTTCGCACCCCAGCGGGAGCAAGCTCCCTCGCCACCATTAGAATGAGGGCGCTTGCTTGCGGCGTTTCCATTGGCCCAGGCGCTGTTGTAACGCGTGCGGGCTATCGATCTGCTGCTGCCGTGCGCGGCTGAACAAAATCAGCATCAGTTCCGCCGTTGCCAGCGCATCCGCACTGGCATGGTGACGCTCGCCCACTTGCAGCTTGAAATGCGTGATCCAGTCATCCAGCCCGGCTTCGCGGATGTTGGCGTCGGGGCACAGCAGCGGGGCGATGTCGGCCACGTCCAGGAACGGGTGGTTCAAGCGATAGCCCAGGCTGTCCTTGAGTGCCCGGCACAGCATGTGTTGATCGAAGGGCGCATGAAACGCCAGCAGCGGGCTGTCGCCGACAAACTCCATGAAGTCCATCAGCGCCTCTGCCGGGTCACTGCCCGCCGCAATGGCGCTGGGCCCCAGGCCATGGATCAGCACGCTGGGGCTGAGCTTGGTCTCGGCCCGGTGCAGGGTGCGCTCGAATAATTGCGAGAAGTCCACTGCGCCGTCCTCGATCACCACGGCGCCAATCGAAAGCACCTGGTCACGATTGAGGTTCAGGCCGCTGGTTTCCAGGTCCACCACCACCCAGCGCTGGGCCCGCAGCGATCCGTCCCCCAGCTCCCCAGGTGTGGGCAATTGTTCGACGCGCCGTTGTTGCGCCGCATCCAGGCCAGGTTTGGGTTTGCGCAACCAGCCAAACCAGCTCACAGCTGATACCGCAACGTCAGGCTGCCTTGCAGGCGTTGGGCCTGGCGCAGGGATTCGCGCAGGATGCGCCGGTCGAGGTGGTTGAGGCTGTCGGGATCGACGCGGTTGGAGTAGGGCAGGTTCTCGCGGGTTTGCAGTTGGTGTTGTTGCATGCGGGTTTGCTGGATGAAGTGATAGGCCTCTTCATAGGCGGCGCCATCAAGGCGTTCGATGACTTCCCTGGCCACCAGTTGGCGCAAGCGCTCCAGGGTGTTGATGGCGCTGATGCCGTTGGCCAATGCCAGCAGACGGGCACCGTCGACAAATGGCGTGAGGCCTTGCACCTTGAGGTCGAGGGTTGCCTTGTCGGCGCCTTTGCGCGTCAACACAAAATCCCGGAAGCGCCCTACCGGCGGGCGCTGGCGCAACGCGTTCTCGGCCAGCATGCGCTGGAACAAGCGGTTGTCTGCCACCTGGTCGAGAATGCCCTGGCGCAGTTGCTCGCACCCTTGCTCATCGCCCCACACCACCCGCAAATCAAAATAGATGCTCGAACCCAGCAGATTCTCCGGCGTCGCCTCACGGATAAACCCGGCAAAGCGCCGCGCCCATTCCGCCCGGGACAGGCACAGCTCCGGGTTACCGGCCATGATATTGCCCTTGCACAGGCTGAAGCCGCACAGCGCCAGGCTCTGGTTGATCTGTTGTGCCAGCGGCAGCAGGCGCCCGCGAATCTCGGCGGCTTCGGCGGCGTCCCGGGCTTCGAACAGGATGCCGTTGTCCTGGTCGGTATACAGCGTCTGCTCGCGGCGGCCCTCGCTGCCGAAACACAGCCAGCTGAATGGCACGCCCGGGTCGCCCTTGTCGGCCAGGGTCAACTCGATGACACGGCACACCGTGTGATCGTTGAGCAAGGTGATGATGTGGGTGATCTGCGTAGACGACGCGCCGTGGGCGAGCATGCGCTCCACCAACTGGCCGATCTCGCCGCGAATCGCCACCAGGTTTTCGACCCTGGGTGCATTGCGGATGGTGCGCGCCAGGTGCACCAGGTCAACCCGCTGCAGGGAAAACAGGTCACGCTCGGACACCACGCCACACAGGCGCTGATCCTTGACCAGGCACACGTGGGCGATATGCCGCTCGGTCATCGCAATCGCCGCGTCGAAGGCGCTGTGGTCCGGCGTGAGGAAAAACGGCGCCTGGGTCATATGGCGCTCGATGCCCTGGTTGAAATCACTGGTGCCGTCGGCCACCACCTGGCGCAGGTCCCGCAGGGTGAAAATCCCCAGGGGCGCCTTGTGTTCATCGACGATCACAATGCTACCCACTTGCTGCTCGTGCATTTGCGTGACCGCTTCACGCAGCGGCGTCAGCGGGCTGCAGGTGACCGGGTGGCGCATGGCCAATTCACCCAGGCGGGTGTTCAGCGAATATTGGGTGCCGAGGGTTTCCACGGCCTTTTGCTGGACTTGCTGGTTGACTTGGTCCAGCAAGCTGCTCACGCCGCGCAAGGCAAAGTCGCGAAACGCGCTGGAAAGGGCGAACAGCTTGATAAAGGCCGGCTTGTTCAGTTGCAGGCAGAAGGTGTCTTCGGCGGCTTTGTGCTCGGTACGGGTGGCCCGCTCCCCCAGCAGCGCCGCCAGCGGAAAACATTCACCGGTGGTGATTTCAAAGGTGGTTTCTGTCGAGTCCGGCCGCTCGCCGACTACGCGCCCCTGCTTGACGATATAGAAGTGTTCCACCGGCCCGCCCGAGGGCTTGAGGATGCTCTCGCCGGGGCCGTAGAAGCGCAATTGACACTGCTCTACCAGAAATCCCAGGTGGGCGTTTTCCATTTGGTTGAACGGCGGGAAGCGTTGCAGGAATTGCAGGGTGCCGTGGATGTTCTGCAACACAGCGGTTTTCCCCGCTTGTGTGAAAGCATCAGCTTTACTCATACCTATGACCGCAGTTTTTTTGTCGTTATCGTGCCCCATGGTCGACTCCTGCGCTGCGGGTGCCCATTGGACGTAAGTCTAGGTAGCGTTATGCCTTCCACGACTAGGGAAAAACCTTACATGAATATCGTCCAAACCCCGTAGAACGCCCACTAGGCAAACTTTCCGACGAAGTGCACATTGTTCGCCCTTCCGGCGATGTCTGACTTCTGTGCTGGGAGATTGAATAGAACTGCCGAGAAACGTATGTCCGACCACGATATTTTGAGTGATGCCGAGCGCGAGGCCCTGAGTGCTGTTATGCAGGAGCCGGATTTGCCGCCACAACGGGTTTTGATCGTGGATGACGACAAGGACGCGCGCGAACTGTTGGCAGAAATTCTTGGCCTGGACGGCATTCGTTGCATGACCGCCGACAGCGGCGAGGCTGCATGGGACTTGTTGAGTTCCAGCAGCTCCATCGGCTTGCTGATCACCGACCTGCGCATGACGCCGAGCAACGGGCTGCAATTGATTCGCCAGGTGCGCGAATCCACCCGGGCGGCGCTGCCGATCATCATCATGTCGGGTGACGCCGAAGCGCCGGATGTGATTGATGCGATGCACTTGAGCGTGGTGGACTTTTTGCTCAAGCCGATTGATAGCGTGAAGCTGGCGAAGATGGTGAAGCGGGAGTTGGGGATGGCGTCCTAGACGGTGCCATTGGTCTGATTTCGCGAAGAACTGTCAATTCTGACAGTAGGAAAGTATCGAACTTCGCATGTTTACTGATTAGGAGGGGGTGGGTCGCAGGCCTGCACCTAATCAATTTGTGGACAGGAGTTCATCATGAGTACTGAAAAATTCAATATCGATGAGAAAGAACTGCACAAGGCCAAGACTTTAAGCAGTGGTGATGCTCGTATTGAAGTTTCGCGAGATGGCACCTTGAGTCATGTATTTGTGCCTACAGACGTCTTTGGCTATCTCTCCTGGAGCGCTTTGGACGGTGCAGTTGAGAGTGTTCGTATCTACTACGGAAGCGACTTGAAAGCCGGGCCGCATCATCGGAAAGCTCCACTTCTTAATGTCACCTACCGCGATGCCGACGGCCATTCATACCATCAGCCTGTGCTGGGTGACCTCAATGTGCTGGTCGAACGTCCGGAGTCCGGTACTACCTTCAAGCACATCGGGAAACTTACAAACGTAACGTTTGAATCGGACGGAGGAACGGTCACGCTTAATGGGAACTACACCGTTGAGTCCGATTGACATCCCAAACAAAAAAGCCCTGATCGATAGGTCAGGGCTTTTTCGTTTCTAGCGCTTACTCACAGAGCATTCTTGGCCTTGAACTCCCGACGCCGACGGTGCAACACCGGCTCGGTATAGCCGTTCGGTTGCTTGGTCCCTTCAATCACCAACTCCACCGCTGCCTGGAACGCGATGTTGCTGTCGAAATCCGGAGCCAGCGGGCGGTACAGCGCATCCCCGGCGTTCTGACGGTCCACCACCGGCGCCATGCGCTTGAGGCTTTCCATCACCTGGGCTTCATTGACGATGCCGTGGCGTAACCAATTGGCAATGTGCTGGCTGGAGATACGCAGGGTGGCGCGGTCTTCCATCAGCCCGACGTCGTTGATGTCCGGGACTTTCGAGCAACCCACGCCCTGGTCGATCCAGCGCACCACGTAACCGAGGATGCCTTGGGCGTTGTTGTCCAGCTCGTTGCGGATTTCTTCCTCGGACCAATCGGTATTCTGGGCCAGGGGAATGGTCAGGATATCGTCTACCGAAGCACGTTCGCGCTTGGCCAGTTCGGCCTGGCGGGCGAACACGTCAACCTTGTGGTAGTGCAGCGCATGCAGCGCAGCCGCCGTCGGCGAAGGAACCCACGCCGTGTTGGCGCCGGCCAGCGGGTGAGCAATCTTCTGCTCCAGCATGGCGGCCATCAGGTCGGGCATCGCCCACATGCCTTTACCGATTTGTGCGCGGCCTTGCAGGCCGGTGCTCAAGCCGATGTCCACGTTCCAGTTTTCGTAGGCGCCGATCCACTTCTCGGCCTTCATGGCGGCCTTGCGCACCATCGCGCCGGCTTCCATGGAGGTGTGGATCTCGTCGCCGGTACGGTCGAGGAAGCCGGTGTTGATAAACACCACGCGCTCGCTGGCGGCCTTGATGCAGGCCTTGAGGTTGACCGTGGTACGGCGCTCCTCGTCCATGATCCCGACTTTGAGCGTATTGCGCGGCAGCTTCAGCACGTCTTCGATGCGACCGAACAGCTCGTTGGTGAATGCGGCTTCTTCCGGGCCGTGCATTTTCGGTTTAACGATGTACACCGAACCGGTGCGGCTGTTCTTGCGGCGGGTGTTGCCGTTAAGGCTGTGGATCGCCGACAGGCTGGTGAGCAGGCCATCGAGAATGCCTTCCGGCACTTCGTTGCCATCCTTGTCGAGGATCGCGTCGATGGTCATCAAGTGGCCAACGTTACGCACGAACAGCAGCGAACGACCGTGCAGGGTCACTTCCTTGCCGTCGGCATCGGTGTAGACGCGGTCGGCGTTCATGGTGCGGGTAAAGGTCTTGCCACCCTTGGCGACTTCTTCCGACAGGTCGCCCTTCATCAGGCCGAGCCAGTTGCGGTAGATCACCACCTTGTCATCGGCATCGACGGCGGCGACGGAGTCTTCGCAGTCCATGATGGTGGTCAGGGCGGCTTCCATCAGCACGTCTTTCACGCCGGCGGCGTCGGTCTGGCCGACCGGGGTGCTGGCGTCGACCTGGATTTCGAAGTGCAGGCCGTTGTGCTTCAGCAGGATGGCGGTCGGCTTGGCTGCGTCGCCCTGGTAGCCGATCAACTGGGCATCGCTGCGCAGGCCGCTGTTGCTGCCGCCCTTGAGGCTGACCACGAGCTTGCCGTCGACGATCTTATAGCCGGTGGAATCCACATGGCTGCCGGCAGCCAGTGGTGCGGCTTCGTCGAGGAAGGCGCGGGCGAAGGCGATGACCTTGTCGCCACGCACCTTGTTGTAGCCTTTGCCTTTCTCGGCGCCGTCGGCTTCGCTGATGGCATCGGTGCCATAGAGCGCGTCATACAGCGAACCCCAGCGCGCATTCGAAGCGTTGAGGGCGAAACGGGCGTTCATCACCGGCACTACCAGCTGCGGGCCGGCCATGTGGGCAATTTCTTCATCGACGTTTTGGGTCGAGGCCTGGAAATCCGCGGCTTCTGGCAGCAGGTATCCGATATCTTGAAGGAAGGCTTTGTAGGCCACCGCGTCGTGGGCCTGGCCGGCGTGCGCCTGGTGCCAGGTGTCGATCCGCGCTTGAAAATCGTCGCGTTTGGCGAGTAGGGCTTTGTTCTTCGGCGCCAGGTCGTGGATGACCTTGTCGGCACCGGCCCAGAACTGGTCGGCGGTAATGCCGGTACCAGGAATGGCTTCGTTGTTCACGAAGTCGAACAGGACTTTGGCGACCTGCAGGCCACCGACTTGAACGTGTTCAGTCATTGCTTGCCTCACTCTGCGGAGCTTATGCGCTTTTCAGCTTTTCAATTTACCAATGAAGCCTCTGGCCATGTAAACCGTGAACACGCTGCACCAGTACATGCCGTAGAAGGCGGCTGGGCGGGCTGCGTCGCGGTGCGTGGTTGCCTTGGCAGACATCGACCTAACGTTATGTAGTGCGCGATTGGGCATACTACATGATGAGTTGCGGTTGTGAAAATTAGACTAAATACGTCGTTTAGCGACCCACTTTGGTCGTACGGTCACAGTGGGGTACGGGATGTTCTCAAAAAACTATTGGATTGTTCCATATAAATATAAAAATGGTACACGATTTGTTTTCGTGGCTACCTGAGTCCACCTTGGTAGGTACGAGGGGAACGCCTGGTTCCTACCTGATTTTCATAAGAAGAGGACGACACCATGGACCATCTCGTACTGACTGTCATCGCCCCGGACAAACCCGGTGTGGTCGAACGCATCGCCCAATGCATCGCCGCCCATGGCGGCAACTGGCTGGAAAGCCGCATGGCGCACATGGCCGGGCAGTTTGCCGGGATTTTGCGGGTGAGCGTGCCGGCGGAAAATCGGCTGGACTTGATTGGCGCGCTGGAAGACTTGTCCACCCACGGCATTCGCGTGCTGCTGGGCGAAAGCAGTTCGCTCGCCCCCAGCGAGTCGCAACCCATCGCGATGGAACTGGTCGGTAACGACCGGCCGGGGATTGTTCGCGACATCACCGCGCTGCTCAGCAAGCAGGGTGTCAACCTGGAGCGCTTGATCACCGACGTGCGCCCGGCGCCCATGAGCAGCGACCTGCTGTTCCACGCCGAAGCCTTGCTGGCGGTGCCGTTGACGCTGCCGCTGGAAACCTTGCAGGCGGCGCTGGAAACCCTGGCCGACGACTTGATGGTGGAACTGGAACTACGCAGCGAGGAATAGTTGCCCACAAGGTTATGCATGGAAATCTTGCATGGGCCTGTGGATAACCTGTAGAGACCCGCGTCCGGCCCAGGCGGGCCGTGGCTCTTCGCCGGCTGGCTAAAAAACGAACAGTTTCAAGGGCTTGTGCACAAACGCCGGGGACCAGGCTGTGGATAACCTTGGGGTGAATGCCTGCAAGCCACACCGGCCGTGGCTTGCAGAGGTTTGTACGTTATTTGATCAGTTTTTCCGCACAGTCATCCAGGCGTCGATGCTGTAAACCACCAGGCCGGCCCAGATAAAGCAGAAGGCGATCAGCGTGGCGGGTGCCAGGTGTTCGTTGAACAACAGCACGGCTTCCAGCAGCACCAGGGTGGGCGCCACGTATTGCAGGAAGCCCAGGGCGGTGTAGGGCAAATGCCGTGCGGCGGCGTTGAAACACACCAGCGGGATCAGCGTCACCGGGCCTGCGGCCACCAGCCACCACGCTTCGGAGGTGCTCCAGAATTCCATCTGTGCGCTGTGGGCCGAGGGGTTGAACAGCAACCATGCGATGGCAATCGGCACCAGCATCCAGGTTTCCACCACCAGCCCGGGCAATGCCTTGACCGGCGCCTGCTTGCGGATCAACCCGTAGAAACCAAAGGTCGCCGCCAGGACCAGGGATACCCACGGCAGGCTGCCGACTTGCCATACCTGTTGCGCCACACCTACCGCTGCCAGGCCCACGGCCACCCATTGCAGGCGGCGCAGGCGCTCGCCGAGGATCACCATGCCCAGCAGCACGTTCACCAGCGGGTTGATGTAGTAACCCAGGCTGGCCTCCAGCATGCGGCCACTGTTCACCGACCACACATAGGTCAGCCAGTTGGCCGCGATCAAGGTGCCGCTCAGGGCCAGGATCGCCAGGCGCCTGGGGTTGTCCCGCAGTTCTCGGAGCCAGCCCGGGTGTTTCCAGACTATCAGCAGCAGACTGCCGAACAGCGCCGACCACAGCACGCGGTTGACGATGATTTCTGCGGCGGGAACGCTGGCGATGGCCTTGAAGTAGATCGGGAACAGGCCCCAGATGACGTAGGCGCTCAGGCCCAATATGTACCCGCGACGGGGGTTGGCGGCTTGCATGCAGAATCCTTGCTTAGGCAGCTAACAAAGCCGCGATTGTAAGGATATTTGTCAGCGGATGTGTGTTGAAAGTGTAGGGCCCAAGGTCAGGGCCCAGACGGCAGGGATCAGAACAGCTTCAACGGTTCTTCGTTGAGCGCCGACAACTGTTCACGCAACGCCAGAACCTGGTCGCCCCAGTAACGTTCGCTGCCAAACCAGGGAAAGCTGTGGGGGAACGCCGGGTCGTCCCAGCGCCGTGCAAGCCAGGCGCTGTAGTGCATCAGGCGCAGGGCACGCAGGGGTTCGATCAGGGCCAGCTCGCGCGGGTCGAAGTCGTGGAATTCCTGGTAGCCGTCCATCAATTCCGACAGTTGCCCCAGGCATTCCTGACGATCACCGGCGAGCATCATCCACAGGTCCTGAACGGCGGGGCCCATGCGGCAGTCATCGAGGTCGACGATATGGAACATCTCGTCGCGGCACATCATGTTGCCGGGGTGGCAATCGCCGTGCATGCGGATGTTCTTGTGGGGCGTGGCCTTGTAGACCTCCTCCACACGCTTGAGCAGGTCGCGGGCCACGGACTCGTAAGCTGGCAGCAGGCTGCGAGGGATGAAATTGCCCTCCAGCAGGGTGTTCAGGGAGTCGTGACCGAAATTCTTCACGCCCAGGGCTTCGCGGTGTTCGAAGGGGCGGGTGGAACCGACCGCATGCAGGCGGCCGAGCAATTGGCCGAGGCGATACAACTGGTCGAGGTTGCCCGGCTCCGGTGCGCGTCCGCCACGGCGCGGGAACAGGGTGAAGCGGAAACCCGCGTGCTCGAACAGGCTTTCACCGTTGTGAATCATCGGCGCCACCACCGGCACTCCGCACTCGGCCAGTTCGAAGGTGAAGCTGTGTTCTTCGAGGATCGCTTCGTTGGTCCAGCGTTGCGGCCGATAGAACTTGGCGATCAAGGGCTCGGAGTCTTCGATGCCGACCTGGTAGACACGGTTTTCGTAGCTGTTGAGCGCGAGGATGCGGGCGTCGCTGAGGAAACCGATGCTTTCGACTGCGTCGAGCACCAGGTCAGGGGTCAGTGTTTCAAACGGGTGTGCCATGCGAACTCCTGCGCGCAGCAGGGCGCCGCGTCCGGCCGGGTATGGTAACGCACCCAGGGTTGGATAGGTGGTGACTGTTCTGACGCCTTCGCGAGCAAGTCGAATCGTCGCACCGCCGCTCCCACATTAAACCGAGTCCTGGCTTTGGAATGCGGTCAAGTGTGGGAGCGGGCTTGCTCGCGAAGAGGCCTTATCAGGCGCCGACGATCCCGCCATCATCCCGACGAATCGCCATCACCGAGGACCGTGGCTTGCCATTTGGCAGATGCTCCGGCCAGGTCGAACCACCGGTTTCCCCCGGATGCTGAATCCCCACAAACAGGGTTTTCTGGTCCGGCGAGAAGCTGATCCCGGTCACTTCACAGGCCACGGGCCCTACCATGAACCGGCGAATTTCACCGGTCGACGGGTCGGCACACAGCATCTGGTTGTTACCCATCCCGGCAAAGTCGCCACCGTTGCTGTAGTCGCCATCGGTGAGGATCCACAACCGCCCGGCCTTGTCGAAGCCCAGGCCGTCCGGGCTGTTGAACATGTTCTGCGGGTTGATGTTGGATGAGCCGCCCTTTGGCGTGCCGGCATGCACCGCCGGGTTGCCGGCCACCACAAACAGGTCCCAGCTGAAGTCCGGCGCGCCATGGTCATTGGAGTTGGCCTTCCAGCGCAGGATCTGCCCGTAGACGTTTTTCTCCCGCGGGTTCGGGCCGCCGACGGGCTGGCCGTCTTCGCCGCGCTTGGCGTTGTTGGTCAGGGTGCAATACACCTGGCCGTCGGTGGGGCTGACCACGATCCATTCCGGGCGGTCCATGCGGGTGGCTTTCACCACGCTGGCGGCCAGGCGCGCGTGGATCAGCACTTCGGCCTGGCTGGCAAAACCGCTGTTGGCGTCGATGCCGTTCTTGCCGTAGGTCAGCTCGACCCATTGGCCCTGGCCCTTGGGATGGTCGGCATTGCCGTCGCCCGCGTCGAAGATCGCCACGTACAAGGTGCCGTGGTCCAGCAGGTCCTTGTTGGCCTTGGGATTCTTGTGATTGATCTTGTCGCGGCTGATGAACTTGTAGATGAACTCGCCGCGCTCGTCGTCGCCCATGTACACCACGGCGCGGCCGTCGCGGGTTTCCGCCAGCGCAGCATTTTCATGCTTGAAGCGGCCGAGGGCGGTGCGCTTGACCGGTGTGGATTGCGGGTCGAACGGGTCAATTTCCACCACCCAGCCATGGCGGTTGAGTTCGTTGGGATTCTTGGCCATATCGAAGCGCGGGTCGTGGGGGTGCCAGTTGATGTCTTTGCTGGCGGCCACCACGCCATAGCGTTTCTGCCCGGCGTCGAAGGTCTGTTGCGGGTTGCTGCTGCCGAAGCAGTCGGTGAAGTTCTCTTCGCAGGTGAGATACGTGCCCCACGGGGTCTTGCCGTTGGCGCAGTTCTGGAAGGTGCCGAGGACTTTTTTGCCGGTTTTGTCGGCGCTGGTTTTCAGCCAGGCATGGCCCGCCGCAGGGCCACCGAAGCGGATTGGCGAGTTGCCGTGGATGCGCCGGTTGTAGCGCGAGTCCTGGACGAACTGCCAGGTGTCGCCTTTGCGCCGTACTTCGATCACCGACACGCCTTCGCTGGCCAACGCCTTGCGCACGTCTTCGGCCGATTGCGGCGCGCCACCGTGGGCGTAGAGGTAGCGGTAGTTGGTGTATTCGTTGTTGATCGCCATCAGCGCGCGGTTGTCGTCACCGGGGAAGGCGAACAGGCTCATACCGTCGTTGTTGTCGCCGAACTGCTGTTCCTGGGCCTTGGCCGTGCCGTTGCCGCTGGGGTCGAAGGCCGGCGCGTTCTTGTGCAGCGGCTGGCCCCAGCTGATCAGTACCGAAGCGCTGTAGCCGGGCGGCAGGGTGATGGTGTCGCTGGTGGCCGAGGCGATGCTGGCGAACCCCAGCAACGGGCTGTTCGACGCGGCGTTGACCGCCAGGGCGCTGCGGGTCAGCAGGTTGCCGCCGAGGAACATCGCCGCACCGCACAGGGCGCCGGCGCCGATAAAACGCCGGCGGGTGAGGCCGACCATCTGTTCCAGGTCGGTGGCTTGGTTTTCTTCTAATAGGCTCATTTCAGGCTCCCTGCGGGTTTTTGCAGCCACCTTAGGGAGCAGTCGTGACGAAATTGTTGCAGTTTGAAGCGCTACACCGGAGTGCCCAGCAGCACGTTGCTGGGGGAGAACTGCACCTTCACCTGCAGGCCTTCGGCGGCATGGATCTGCGCAAGCGCGTCGGGC
Source organism: Pseudomonas sp. P7779 (assembly GCF_013386315.1). NCBI lineage: Bacteria > Pseudomonadati > Pseudomonadota > Gammaproteobacteria > Pseudomonadales > Pseudomonadaceae > Pseudomonas > Pseudomonas sp. P7779. The sequence goes on from NZ_JACARZ010000039.1 coordinate 49,764, forward strand.
CGGGCCAGGGCGCAGAGAACCTGGCCGTTGGGCAAGGTGATCCGCACCTCGCTGGGGCCGTCTTCGGCATCGAGAATGGCGTCGATTTTTCCTTCCAGGCAATTGTGTCCAGGTGTTGCTGCCTGCGTGACGGCCAGTACTTCAAGCCAGCCGGCCTTGATCAGGGCGACGACTTCGGTGCCGATCTCCAGCTCCAGGCGCAAGGTACTGTCGTGGGTGATCTGCGCATCCAGGCGCAGCCCGGCTGCCAGCTCCAGGCGAATCAGGTCATTGCGGCCGTGGCTGTCGATGGCGATCACCCGGCCGTGCAACTGGTTACGTGCGCTGGTGCGCAGCATCAGGCGGCCCAGCAGGTTGAAGTCGCTGGCGTCTTCGGCACAATCCAGCACCTGGGCTTGCAACACCTGCAGGCGTTGGTAAAGGCGTAATACCCGCTCACCCTCGGCCGTCAACCTGGCGCCGCCACCGCCCTTGCCGCCGACGCTGCGTTCCACCAGGGGCTTTTGCGCCAGGTTGTTCAGCTCGTCGATGGCGTCCCAGGCCGCCTTGTAGCTCAGCCCCGCGCTCTTTGCGGCGCGGGTGATGGAGCCTTGTTCGGCAATATGTTGCAGCAGTGCAATGCGCTGCGGGCGACGGACGATGTGTTGGCTCAAGAGGGTTGGCAGGGACATGGTTACACGCTTCGATGGAATGGGCTGACGTTGCGGGCAGGGCGCCCGCGAGTCAAGTCATGTGCCGGGCTTGGGCGTACGGGCCAGGCAATACACATCCACCTGTCGGGCGCCGGCATCCATTAACAGGCGGGCGAGACTGCTGGCGGTGGCGCCGGTGGTCAGTACGTCGTCGATCAGCGCCAAGTGCCGGCCTTTGACTTGCGCGCCGTCGGCCAGGGCGAAGGCCTGGTGCAGGTTACGCTTGCGGGTCCTGGCGTCGAGGTCTTGCTGCGCCACGGTTTCACGCGGCCGTGACAGCAGGTGCTCATCCCAGGGGATGTTCAAGTCCTCACTCAGCCAGCGGGCGAGCATTGCCGCCTGGTTGAAGCCCCGTTCCCGCAGGCGTTTGCGGGCCAGGGGCACGGGCAGCAGGCAGTCGGGGCGAGCCAGCGCGGCATCTTCATAGCGGTGTTGCAGGAATTGTCCCAACAGGTGCGCAAGCAGATGCCCCAGCGGCCAGCGGGCCTGATGCTTGAAACGGCTGATCAGGCTGTCGATGGGGAAGCTGTAGGTCCACGGCGCGACAACCTGCTTGAACGCCGCAGGTTGCTTCAAGCACTGGCCGCACACCAGGCCAGTCGCCGGCAACGGCAGTGCGCACACCTCGCAATGTTCCATCAGCCAGGGCAGCTCGGTTTCGCAGGCGCTGCAGACGGGATCGGCCGTTCCGCTGCTTTCATCGCAAACTAAACAGGGTTGGTCGCTTTTTAACCAGATGTAAACCTCGTGTTTGTTCTCAAGTTGACAGTGCATGAATCTTCCTTAAATATGCCGAGCATCCGTGTCGTACCTGTGGGTATTACTCCCACAGGGCTTGCCAAAGCATAATCAAGGAATCGCCCATGAGCGCCAGCATCACTGCCAACCTGCGTCACGATTGGTCTTTAGCCGAAGTCAAAGCGCTGTTCGTACAGCCCTTCAACGACCTGTTGTTCCAGGCGCAGACCGTGCACCGCGCGCATTTCGACGCTAACCGCGTCCAAGTTTCCACGCTGCTGTCGATCAAGACCGGCGCCTGCCCGGAAGATTGCAAATATTGTCCGCAGTCGGGCCACTACAACACGGGCCTGGAAAAAGAGAAGCTGATGGAAGTGCAGAAGGTCCTCGAAGAGGCCGCTCGCGCCAAGGCCATCGGTTCGACCCGTTTCTGCATGGGCGCCGCCTGGAAGCATCCGTCAGCCAAAGACATGCCCTACGTGCTGGAGATGGTCAAAGGCGTGAAAGCTATGGGCCTGGAAACCTGCATGACCCTCGGCCGTCTCGACCAGGACCAGACCGAAGCCCTGGCCCAGGCCGGCCTCGATTACTACAACCACAACCTCGACACGTCGCCGGAGTTCTACGGTTCGATCATCACCACCCGCACCTACGGCGAGCGCCTGCAAACCCTGGCGTACGTGCGTGATTCGGGGATGAAGATCTGCTCCGGCGGCATCCTCGGCATGGGCGAGTCCCTGGACGATCGCGCCAACCTGCTGATCCAACTGGCCAACCTGCCGGAGCATCCGGAATCGGTGCCGATCAACATGCTGGTGAAAGTTGCCGGCACGCCGCTGGAAAACGCCGACGACATCGACCCGTTCGATTTCATCCGCATGCTGGCGGTGGCGCGCATCCTGATGCCGCAGTCCCATGTGCGGCTGTCGGCCGGGCGTGAGGCGATGAACGAGCAGATGCAGGCCCTGGCATTCTTTGCTGGCGCCAACTCGATTTTCTACGGCGACAAGCTGCTGACCACTGCCAACCCGCAGGCGGACAAGGACATGCAACTGTTCTCGCGCCTGGGCATCTTGCCGGAAGCTCGTGAAGAGCACGCCGATGAAGTGCACCAGGCGGCGATCGAGCAGGCGCTGGTGGAGCAGAAGAGCAGCGAGCAGTTCTATAACGCGGCTGTTTGATAAGTCCACTTTGGAATGCCACCCAAATGTGGGAGCGGGCTTGCTCGCGAAGGCGGTGTGTCAGCCAATACATAAGCTGACTGATCCACTGCTTTCGCGAGCAAGCCCGCTCCCACATTTTTGACTGCGTTCAACCTGATCTACCGAGGTCTCATGTCTTTCGATCTCGCCGCGCGTCTTGCGGCTCGTCGTGCCGAACACCTGTATCGCCAACGTCCACTGCTGCAGAGCCCGCAAGGCCCTGACGTGGTGGTCGATGGCCAGCCGTTGCTGGCGTTCTGCAACAACGATTACCTGGGCCTGGCCAATCACCCGCAAGTGATTGAAGCCTGGCGCGCGGGCGCGGCTCGCTGGGGCGTGGGTGGCGGCGCTTCGCATCTGGTGATCGGCCACAGCACGCCGCACCATGAACTGGAAGAGGCCCTGGCCGACCTCACCGGGCGCCCGCGGGCGCTGCTGTTCACCACCGGTTACATGGCTAACCTTGGCGCCGTCACCGCGCTGGTGGGGCAGGGCGATACGGTGCTGGAAGACCGCCTTAACCACGCCTCGTTGCTGGACGCTGGTTTGCTCTCGGGTGCGCGCTTCAATCGTTACCTGCACAACGATGCTGAAAGCCTGGCCAAGCGCCTGGAGAAAGCCACCGGCAATACGCTGGTGGTGACCGACGGCGTGTTCAGCATGGACGGTGACCTGGCCGACTTGCCGGCGCTGGCCCGTGAAACCCGGGGCAGGGGCGCATGGTTGATGGTGGATGACGCCCATGGCTTCGGGCCTTTGGGCGCCAACGGTGGCGGGATCGTCGAGCATTTCGGTTTGAGCCAGGAAGACGTTCCGGTGTTGGTGGGCACTCTGGGCAAAGCCTTCGGTACTGCCGGCGCGTTTGTCGCGGGCAGCGAAGAGCTGATCGAAAGCCTGATCCAGTTCGCCCGCCCGTATATCTACACCACCAGCCAACCGCCGGCATTGGCCTGCGCCACGCTGAAAAGCCTGGAACTGCTGCGCACCGAGCATTGGCGGCGGGAGCATCTCAATGGGCTGATCCGCCAGTTCCGTCAGGGCGCCGAGCAGATTGGCCTGGAACTGATGGACAGTTTCACGCCGATCCAGCCGATCATGATTGGCGACAGTGCCCGCGCCGTGCTTTTGTCGCAGATGCTGCGCGAGCGCGGGCTGATGGTGACGGCGATTCGGCCACCGACCGTGCCCGCCGGCAGCGCCCGTCTGCGGGTGACTCTCACGGCAGCCCACAGTGAAGCCCAGGTGCAGCTATTGTTAAGCGCATTGGAAGAGTGTTTCCGCTTGTTAGGCCAGGAGCCCGACCATGCGTGATCGACTGATATTGCTGCCTGGCTGGGGCCTCGGCGTTTCGCCGCTGGAACCGCTGGCGGCGGCGTTGCAGGGGCTGGATGAACACTTGCAGGTGCAGATCGAACCGTTGCCGGACGTGGAGTCGGACGACCTTCAAGAGTGGCTCGATGAGCTGGATTCGACCTTGCCCCAAGACGTCTGGCTGGGTGGTTGGTCCCTCGGCGGCATGCTTGCTGCCGAGTTGGCCGCCCGGCGCGGTGATCATTGTTGCGGTTTGCTCACCTTTGCCAGCAACGCAAGCTTCGTGGCCTGGCCCCGCTGGGACCATGGCATGCACGAAGAGGATTTTATTGCGTTTCTTAACGGTTGCCGCCTTGATCCGGTTGCGACGTTAAAACGCTTCAGTCTGCTTTGCGCCCGGGGCTCCAGCGATCCCCGATCACTTGCTCGGCTATTGCTGGCGGGTGCCCCTAAAACCTCCGCGCAGACCTTGCTCAGTGGTCTGGAGCTGTTGGGCCGATTGGACACCCGCCAGGCGCTGGTCGACTTTCAAGGGCCGCAGTTGCATCTGTTTGCCGGGCTGGACGGGCTGGTTCCGGCTGAAGTGGCCAGTGAGTTGTTCGCCTTGTTGCCTGACGTTGAAATCGGCCTGATTGAACAGGCCGGTCACGCTTTTCTACTGGAGGACCCCCACGGTGTGGCGGGGGCCATCCAGGCTTTTTTGCATGAGTGCGGTGATGACTGATTTGTCCCATGTGCTGCCCGGCGGCTTGCCAGACAAGCGCCAGGTAGCGGCCTCCTTTTCCCGCGCAGCCGCCAGTTACGACAGCGTTGCCGAGTTGCAGCGTGCGGTGGGCAGCGAGCTGTTGCGGCGTTTGCCCGAAGGTCTTTCTCCACAACGCTGGCTCGACCTGGGCAGTGGCACGGGCTATTTCAGTCGTGTGCTGGGCCAGTCATTTGCGGGTAGCCAGGGTTTGGCCCTGGATATCGCCGAGGGCATGCTCAAACACGCCCGGCCGCTGGGCGGTGCACAACATTTCATCGCTGGCGATGCCGAGCGCTTGCCCTTGCAGGACGCCAGTTGCGGGCTGATCTACTCCAGTTTGGCAGTGCAGTGGTGTTCGGATTTTGCCGCAGTGCTCAGCGAAGCGCAGCGCGTATTGCAGCCCGGCGGCGTGCTGGCGTTTGCCAGCCTCTGCGTGGGTACGCTGGATGAGTTGCGCGAAAGCTGGCGCGCAGCGGATGGCATGGTTCATGTGAACCGCTTCCGGCCGTTCAGTGCTTATGAGCAACTGTGCGCAGCCAGTGGTTTGCGGGTGCGCAGCCTGGAGCAGTGTCCCCACGTGTTGCATTACCCCGACGTGCGCAGCCTGACCCACGAACTGAAAGCGTTGGGTGCGCACAATCTGAACCCGGGGCGCCCAGGAGGGTTGACGGGCCGGGCGCGGATTGTTGCACTGGTGCAAGCCTACGAGCAGTTCCGCCAGGCCCAGGGCCTGCCGGCAACTTATCAAGTGGTGTACGCCGTCCTGGAGAAACCTCTATGAATGCCGCTTACTTCATCACGGGGACCGACACCGACGTCGGCAAGACCACCGTCGCTGCCGGCCTGCTGCATGCCGCGCGGCAAGCCGGCAAAAGTACGGCGGCGGGCAAGCCGGTAGCCTCTGGGTGCCAGCTGACGCCCAAGGGCCTGCGCAATTCGGACGCCCTGGCGTTGCTGGCCGAGTGTTCGTTGCCGTTGAGTTATGCCGAGGTCAACCCGGTGGCCTTCGAGCCGGCCATCGCGCCGCATCTGGCGGCCCGTGAAGCCGGCGTGGCGCTGACGGTGCAGTCGTTGTTGAAGCCCATGCAGCACGTTCTCGCCAAGCAGGCGGACTTCACCTTGATCGAAGGTGCGGGCGGCTGGCGTGTGCCATTGGCGGACCAGGACAATTTGTCGGACCTGGCCCAGGCGCTGAAGCTGCCGGTGATCCTGGTGGTGGGTGTGCGGTTGGGGTGTATCAGCCACGCGTTGTTGACCGCAGAAGCCATCGCCCGGGACGGGTTGCCGCTGGCGGGCTGGGTGGCCAATATCATCGACCCCAAGACCTCTCGTCTGGAAGAAAACCTCGCGACCCTGGCTGAACGACTCCCCGCGCCATGCCTGGGAAGGGTGCCCAAGCTCAAGCATCCCAGCGCCGAAGCGGTCGCCGCGTACTTGCAACTGGACCTGCTTGACTAGTTTTGCCTATCGCGAAGGCATTATGCCATTAGTGTTTTTGACGGGCGTTTTGCCGGTAGGTCTGCTTCAATAACAGTTCACGATTCTCTTATAGGCAGGTTCACGCCATGGAAATCTCTGGTAGCAGTGCGTTTTACTCGGGACTGAGCGCGATTCAGACCGGGCAGAACCGTGTCGACCAGGCCGCCGGCAAGATTGCCAGCGCCGCCACTTCCCAGCCTTCGGACGCGCAAAATGATCGTTTGCGTTCGGTAGACGCCAATCAGGCGAGCAACTCGGCGAGCAACATGGTCGAGATGGCCCAAGGCAAGTTCCAGGTTGAACTGGGCGCCAAAGTCGCCAAGGCTTCCGACGAAATGCTCGGCACCTTGATCGATACTTACGCATAACCCCCCCCTCTTATCGTGCGAGCTGGCTTCTCTGTGGGAGCTGGCTTGCCTGCGATAGCGTCACCTTGATCCTCCTGATACACCGCGGCGCCCGCATCGCAGGCAAGCCAGCTCCCACACTGATCTTCACCGCTCAATAATCTTTTTCCCCCTGAATCGTCATGCGGCATTTCGCTGCAGGCCTTGCCGTGCCTGACGTTGACCTGCGTCATGACAAACGGCGTTTGCGCGACGCTTGACAAGGATTGGTCGTAAACGTATGTTTCAAACAACTGTTTGACCGCCACAACACATCCATGCGGTTGTTCATCCCAGATACATCAGCAGAGGTTTATCGCTATGCCTGACTACAAGGCCCCCTTGCGTGATATTCGCTTCGTTCGTGACGAACTGCTTGGCTATGAAGCGCACTATCAGAGCCTGCCGGCTTGCCAGGACGCTACCCCGGACATGGTTGACGCCATTCTCGAAGAAGGCGCCAAGTTCTGTGAGCAGGTACTGGCACCGCTGAACCGCGTGGGTGATATCGAAGGTTGCACCTGGAGCGAGTCAGGCGTTAAGACCCCTACCGGTTTCAAAGAAGCCTACAAACAGTTCGTTGAAGGCGGCTGGCCAAGCCTGGCCCACGACGTGGCGCACGGTGGCCAGGGCCTGCCGGAATCCCTGGGCCTGGCGGTCAGCGAAATGGTCGGCGAAGCCAACTGGTCGTGGGGCATGTACCCGGGCCTGTCCCATGGCGCGATGAACACCATTTCCGAGCACGGCACTCCCGAGCAGCAAGAGGCTTACCTGACCAAACTGGTGTCGGGCGAGTGGACCGGCACCATGTGCCTGACCGAACCGCACTGCGGCACCGACCTGGGCATGCTGCGCACCAAGGCCGAGCCTCAGGCTGATGGTTCCTACAAGGTTTCCGGTACCAAGATCTTCATCTCGGCCGGCGAACACGACATGGCCGACAACATCGTCCACATCGTGCTGGCTCGCCTGCCGGACGCACCGGCTGGCACCAAAGGCATTTCGCTGTTCATCGTTCCCAAGTTCGTACCAAACGCCGACGGTTCGATTGGCGAACGCAACGCGGTGTCCTGTGGTTCCCTGGAACACAAGATGGGTATCCACGGCAACGCCACCTGCGTGATGAACTTCGACGCGGCCACCGGTTTCCTGATCGGCCCGGCGAACAAAGGCCTGAACTGCATGTTCACCTTTATGAACACCGCTCGCCTGGGCACCGCGCTGCAAGGCCTATCCCACGCTGAAATCGGCTTCCAGGGCGGCCTCAAATACGCTCGCGACCGCCTGCAAATGCGCTCCCTGACTGGCCCGAAAGCGCCAGACAAGGCCGCTGACCCGATCATCGTGCACCCTGACGTGCGCCGCATGCTGCTGACCATGAAAGCCTTCGCCGAAGGCAACCGCGCGATGGTGTACTTCACCGCCAAGCAGGTTGACGTGGTCAAGTACGGCACTGACGACGAAGCCAAGAAACAGGCTGACGCACTGCTGGCGTTCATGACCCCGATTGCCAAGGCGTTCATGACCGAAGTCGGTTTTGAAGCCGCCAACCACGGCGTGCAAATCTACGGCGGCCACGGCTTCATCGCCGAGTGGGGCATGGAGCAGAACGTTCGCGACAGCCGCATTTCGATGCTGTACGAAGGCACCACCGGCATCCAGGCCCTCGACCTGCTGGGCCGTAAAGTGCTGATGACCCAAGGCGAAGCGCTGAAGGGCTTCACCAAGATCGTCCACAAGTTCTGCCAGGCCAACGAAGGCAACGAAGCCGTACAGGAATTCGTTGCACCGCTGGCGGCACTGAACAAAGAGTGGGGCGAGTTGACCATGAAGGTCGGCATGGCGGCCATGAAAGACCGCGAAGAAGTCGGTGCCGCTTCGGTGGATTACCTGATGTACTCCGGTTATGCCTGCCTGGCTTACTTCTGGGCCGACATGGCCCGCCTGGCCGCCGAGAAACTGGCTGCCGGCACCAGCGAAGAAGGCTTCTACACCGCCAAGCTGCAGACTGCGCGCTTCTACTTCCAGCGCATCCTGCCGCGTACCCGCACCCACGTTGCAACCATGCTGTCGGGCGCCAACAACCTGATGGACATGAAAGAAGAGAACTTCGACCTGGGCTACTAAGCCTCGGCCATTTCGTTTCAAAAGCCGCCACTCCTTCGGGAGCGGCGGTTTTTTTGCGCGATAAAAAACCACAGTACCGCACTCAGGGATTGCTCCGAGCGGCCGTTACAGTGATGGCAATGTGATACGCATCACATTGAATGTGCTTAACTGTGATCAGTGAAGGCACTATGCCATCTTTTTTGTGGGTCGGAGCTTTACCCTTGTCGCGCGCGTCTGCTGTACGTTTCAGTCATTTTTTACCTTCACTGCTTTTACTGCTGGCGGGGCTCTCGGCTGCGTATGTGAAGGATCTCAATGTGTTCTTCACTTCACTGTTCAATGTGCTGCCGACTCTCGTGCTGCTACTGGGCGGTTCGTACTGCGCGGTCTACCGGCGCCAACGAGAGCTGTTCCTGATGATCACGGTGTACGTGGTCTATTTCCTGCTGGATACCCAGACCGATTACTACCGCGATAACGGTCGCGTGCGGGACGACGCGGCCGTGGTCTTCCATCTGTGTTGCCTGTTGTTACCGTTGCTGTTCGGCATCTACGCGGTCTGGCAAGAAAAAACCCACCTGTTTCGCGACTTCGTCGCACGCTGCGCGGTGCTGTTTGCGGTAGGCAGCGTGGCGCTTGCCCTTGAACAAAGTTTCCCCCATGCCTTATTAAGCTGGTTGGCCGAAATTCGCTGGCCCGCCTTGCATGGACGCTGGATGAGCCTGATCCAGCTGTCCTATCCGATGTTCCTGATTGGTTTTGTGACCCTGGCCGCGCAGTACTGGTATCAACCAAGACCGCTGCACGCCGCGCAGCTGGTAGGGTTGCTGGGGTTGTTCTGGATGTTGCCGCAGACGTTCATCCTGCCGTTCACCCTGAACATCATGTGCAGCCAGGTGATGCTGATGATCGCTGCCGGGGTGGCCCACGAAGCTTATCAAATGGCCTTCCGTGACGAGCTGACCGGGTTGCCGGGCCGCCGCGCGCTCAATGAGCGCATGCAGCGCCTGGGGCGCAATTATGTGCTGGCCATGGGCGACGTCGATCACTTCAAGCGTTTCAACGATACCCATGGCCACGACGTGGGCGACCAGGTACTGCGCCTGGTGGCCAGCAAGTTGTCCAAGGTCAACGGCGGCGGCCGGGCCTACCGCTATGGCGGTGAGGAATTTGCCGTGGTATTCGCCGGCAAGACCCTGGATGAATGCCTGCCGCACCTGGAAGAGATCCGCGAAATCATCGCCAACTACGACATCAAGCTGCGTAACCCGGACCGTCCCCACGACGACCAGCAGGGGCGCCAGCGTCGTGTGGGCAATGGCGCTTCCAGCGTGTCGGTGACCGTCAGCATCGGCGTGGCCGAACGCCAGGCCGAGCAGCGCAGCCCTGAAGAAGTGCTCAAATCCGCCGACCAGGCGCTGTACAACGCCAAGGGCGCGGGGCGTAACTGCGTGGTCGCTGCGGGGCAGACCCGCCGCGGCGCGGTCCGCATGGACAGCGCTGCCGGTTGAGTGATGGTGGTGTATTCAGCGGCCCTACAGTGATTGTCCGGTGGGCCGTGGGGCAGTAGGTTGAAGGCATCTGCTGCCGGAGACATTGCCATGCCTGACTATAAAGCTCCCCTGCGCGACATGCGCTTTCTGATCGATCACGTCTTTGACTTCCACGGCCACTACGCCGCGCTGGGTGCAAGCGATGCCAGCCCGGACATGGTCGGCGCGATCCTCGAGGAAGGTGCGAAGTTCTGCGAAAACGTCCTGGCGCCGTTGAACCGCTCCGGCGATGAAGAAGGCTGCCATTTCGACAACGGTGTGGTGACCACGCCCAAGGGCTTCAAGGAAGCCTTCGCGCAGTACGTGGAAGGCGGCTGGCACGGTTTGGCGGCTGACCCGGCCTACGGCGGGCAGGGCTTGCCAATGTCCCTGGGCCTGGTGCTCGCGGAGATGATCTCCTCCAGCAATACGTCCTGGGGCATGTACCCTGGCCTGACCCACGGTGCGATGTCGGCGATCCGTGCCCACGGCACTGAAGAGCAGAAAAACACCTACCTGAGCAAACTCACCGCGGGCCAGTGGACCGGCACCATGTGCCTGACTGAAGCCCATTGCGGCACCGACCTTGGCCTGATCAAGACCCGCGCCGTACCGCAGGCCGACGGCAGTTATGCAGTCACCGGCAGCAAGATTTTCATCTCGGCCGGCGAGCATGACATGAGTGACAACATCATCCACCTGGTGCTGGCCAAGCTGCCGGATGCGCCGGCCGGCACCAAGGGAATCTCGCTGTTTATCGTGCCCAAGTTCCATGCCGACTCGGGCGAGCGCAACACGATGAGTTGCGGCTCCATCGAGCACAAGATGGGCATCAAGGCGTCGGCCACCTGTGTGCTGAACTTCGATGGCGCCCGGGGTTTCCTGATCGGTGAGGCGAACAAGGGCCTCAACTGCATGTTCACCATGATGAACCATGCGCGCCTGGGCACCGGCATGCAGGGCCTTTGCCTGGGGGAAGCGAGCTTCCAGGGTGCGATCAAGTACGCCAACGACCGCTTGCAGATGCGCTCGCTGACCGGCGCCAAGGCACCCGAAAAAGCCGCTGATCCGATCATCGTCCACCCGGATGTGCGGCGCATGTTGCTGACCATGAAAGCCTTCAATGAAGGCAACCGCGCATTGACCTACTTCTCGGCACAGTTGCTCGATACCGCACACCTGAGTGGCGACGAGGGGCAACGCCAGGAAGCCGAAGACCTGTTGGCCTTCCTTACGCCGATCTGCAAGGCGTTCATGACCGAAACCGGGCTGGAGGTGACCAACCACGGCATGCAGGTGTTCGGTGGCCATGGCTTCATTCGTGAATGGGGCATGGAGCAACTGGTTCGCGATTGCCGGATTGCGCCGATCTATGAAGGGACCAACGGCATCCAGGCCCTGGATTTGCTCGGGCGCAAGGTGCTCGGCAGCCAGGGCAAGCTGCTGCGCGGCTTTACCAAAATCGTCCACAAGTTTTGCGCGGCCAACGCCGAACATCCGCAACTCAAGGCCCATGTGGCTCAGCTCAACCAGTTGAATCAGCAGTGGGGTGAGCTGACGGTCAAGGTAGGCATGGCAGCCATGAAAAACCCGGATGAAGTCGGCGCTGCAGCCCTGGATTACCTGATGTACAGCGGCTACATCATCCTTGCCTACTTGTGGCTGCGCATGGCGCTGGTGGCGCAGGAGCAGTTGGACAGCGGTAGCGGTGATGCCGATTACGCCCAAGGCAAGCTGGCGACCTGCGAGTTCTACTTCAAGCGCCTGCTACCGCGCACGGCCGCGCACCGGGCGGCGGTGGAGGCGGGCAGTGAGTGCCTGATGAGTCTGCCGGCGGAGCTGTTTGCGCTTTAGTGACCGTAAAATACTTGTTGGTCACAAGCAGACCCTATGTGTCACAAAAGTTGTTCGGTTACACTCGGGGTCTGTAAAACCGACCCCACCCGAATAACGTTAAAGTTCTCACGAGGTTTGCCATGGCTGACTACAAAGCGCCGCTGCGCGATATGCGCTTCGTCCTCAACGAAGTTTTCGAGGTCGCCAAACTCTGGGCCCAACTGCCCGCGCTGGCAGAAACCGTCGACGCCGAGACCGTTGAGGCAATCCTCGAAGAAGCCGGCAAAGTCACCTCCAAGACCGTCGCCCCGCTCAGCCGCGGCGGCGACGAAGAAGGCTGCCGCTGGGAGAATGGCGCGGTCTTCACCCCGGCTGGCTTCAAGGACGCCTACAAAACCTACGCTGAAGGCGGTTGGGTAGGTGTTGGCGGCGACCCGGCGTACGGCGGCATGGGCATGCCCAAGGCGGTGTCGGCCCAGGTGGAAGAGATGATCAACTCCTCGGGCCTGGCCTTCGGCCTGTACCCGATGCTGACCTCCGGCGCCTGCGTGTCGATCAACACCCACGCCAGTGAAGAGCTCAAGGCCACTTACCTGCCGAATATGTACTCCGGCGTGTGGGCCGGTTCCATGTGCCTGACCGAACCTCATGCCGGCACTGACCTGGGGATAATTCGGACCAAGGCCGAGCCTCAGGCAGACGGTTCCTACAAGGTCAGCGGCACCAAGATCTTCATCACCGGTGGCGAGCACGACCTCACCGAGAACATCATCCACCTGGTGCTGGCCAAGCTGCCGGACGCACCGGCGGGTCCCAAGGGTATTTCGCTGTTCCTGGTGCCCAAGTTCATGGTCAATGCCGACGGCAGCCTGGGGGCGCGTAATCCGGTGACCTGTGGCTCCATCGAACACAAGATGGGCATCCAGGCGTCTGCGACCTGCGTGATGAACTTCGACGAAGCCGTGGGCTACCTGGTGGGCGAGCCGAACCGTGGCCTGGCCGCGATGTTCACCATGATGAACTACGAGCGCCTGGGTGTTGGCATCCAGGGCCTGGCCTCCGGTGAGCGCTCTTATCAGAACGCTATCGAATATGCGCGCGACCGCCTGCAAAGCCGTTCGCCAACCGGTCCGAAAGCCAAGGACAAGGTCGCTGACCCAATCATCGTCCACCCGGACGTGCGGCGCATGCTGCTGACCATGAAAGCCTCGAACGAAGGTGGCCGTGCGTTCTCCACCTATGTGGCGATGCAGCTCGACACCGCCAAGTTCAGCGAAGACGCCACCGCCCGCAAACGCGCGGACGATCTGGTTGCTCTGCTGACCCCGGTTGCCAAGGCGTTCCTGACCGACCTGGGCCTGGAAACCACCGTGCACGGCCAGCAGGTTTTCGGCGGCCACGGCTACATTCGCGAATGGGGCCAGGAGCAACTGGTGCGTGATGTGCGCATCACCCAGATCTACGAAGGCACCAACGGCATTCAGGCCCTGGACCTGGTGGGACGCAAGATCGTCGGCAGCGGTGGGGCGTTCTACAAGCTGTTCGCTGATGAGATCCGCCATTTCACCGCCACTGCCGGCGCCGAACTGGCCGAATTCACCAAACCGCTGAACGCGGCCGTGGATGACCTGGACGAACTGACCGCCTGGCTGCTGGACCGCGCCAAATCCAACCCGAATGAAATCGGCGCGGCATCCGTGGAATACCTGCACGCGTTCGGCTACATGGCTTATGCCTACATGTGGGCCCTGATGGCCAAGGCGGCTCTGGGTAAAGAGGCTCAGGAAGACTTCTACGCGAGCAAGCTGGGCACCGCGCGTTTCTACTTTGCGCGCTTGCTGCCGCGGATCGCGTCCCTCAGCGCCTCGGTAAAAGCCGGTAGCGAATCGCTGTTTTTGCTGGATGAAGCACTGTTCTAAGGACTTGGAGGGCGTGTAAGCATTCTCTTACATGACGTGCTGCTATTCGTCCTCTATCGCCAAATTGGATCCACGGATAATCTACTTCACATGGACGTCGCGCAGGAAGCGCAAAGCAACAACACGGACACGTAGGATTCTGCCAGGAAGGCGGAGTGAAATGGATGTCAGGGAAACAGTCTGCAAAGCCCCGCTTCGGCGGGGTTTTCTTTTGCCTGCGAAAAAGTCAGGCGGGCGCGTTCATCACGTCTTCCAGCAGCGTGCGCAACAATTCCAGCGTCGCCTGCTGGCGCTGCACATCCCGGCACACCAACCCCACTTTCAACGGCACCCGTGGTTCGCTCAAGGGTTTCCACAGCAACGCCTTGCTGTTGTGTTCATCCTGGGAGCGTCCGGGAAGCACCGTCGCCAGCTTGGTGTGGGGCAGGCTGTCGAGAATCCCCGCCATCGTATTCAACTCGGCCTGCACTTGCGGGCGTCGGCCCAGGTTGGCCAATTGACCTTGCCATATCTGGCGCACCTGAAACTCTTCCCCCAGCAGCAACATGGGTAACTCGGCGGCTTGCTTCAGGGAGACTTTCTTGAATTCCCGCAGCGGGTGATCAGCCGGGATGACCACCTTCAGTTCATCTTCATACAGCAGCACGCCGTGCAGCCCCGGCTGGCGTGGCGGCAGGTAGCTGATGCCGATATCCAGCGAGCCGTTGAGCAGCCGGCGTTCGATTTCCATCCCGGTCAGCTCGTAGATCTGTACGACCAGGTGCGGCTGGGCCTTGCGCACTCGTTCGAGCATCTGCGGCACCAGGCTGGTGTGCACGGTTTGCAGCACGCCGATCGCCAAGGTGCGCAGTGCCTGGCCCTTGAAGTTGCGCAGTGCTTCCACCGCGTGCTGCATACCGTCGAGCAAGGGCAGGGCGTGGTTATACAAAGTGTGGGCGGCGAGGGTCGGCAGCAGGCGCTTGCTGCTGCGTTCGAACAGGCTCACATCAAGGTTTTGCTCGAGCTGGCGAATCTGCTGCGACAAGGCTGGCTGGGAGATCGACAGGCGCTCCGCTGCCCTTCCCACATGGCCTTCTTCGTACACCGCGACGAAATAACGCAGTTGCTTGAAATCCATAAGTAATGCTTATCGAAAATGCTGGAAAATCGAAATGGCCGAGTGCCCCCAAGGCGCCTAGTCTAGCGCCTATTCACAGGGCTTACAGGGCCGGAAAGCACGATGAGTAGTGTTTATGTTGACGGTGTTTGCATAGGCAAGGCAAAAAACCTCCGCCATGGGTTTATCGGTAATACCGACCAAGGTGCGATTGCCAAAGGGGTTCATCCATGAACCTGTTCAACCTGCGTCGCCCCGCCCCCAGCCTGGATGATCTGATCCTCGAGGCGAAGACCCCGGCTCTGCGAGACGATCTTTCCAGCGATTGCCTGATGCCCAGTGTGGCCCGCCCGCCCCAGGTGTTTGTACGCGGCCAGGGCTCCTGGCTGTGGGACAGCGAAGACCGCGCCTATCTCGACTTCAGCCAGGGTGGCGGCGCCAACAGCCTGGGCCATAGCCCACAGGCAGTGACCAAGGCGCTGGCCGATCAGGCCCAATCGCTGATCAATCCCGGTAACAGCCTGCACAACCGCGTTCAACTGAACCTCGCCGACCGCCTGTGCCATCGCACCGGCAGCGACCAGGCCTACCTGCTCAACAGCGGCGCCGAAGCCTGCGAAGCGGCTATCAAGCTGGCGCGCAAATGGGGCCAACTGCACCGTGGCGGCGCCTATCGCATCATCACCGCGAGCAACGGTTGCCATGGCCGCAGCTTTGCCGCGATGTCAGCCTCGGCAGCCGCCAGTGAAAACCGTTTTGAGCCCCAGTTGCCAGGCTTCAGCCACGTGCCGTTCAACGACCTGCCGGCGCTGCACGCGGCGGTGGATGCGCAAACCGTAGCAATCATGCTGGAACCGATCCAGAACGATGCCGGCGTCATTCCCGCGACCGAGCATTACCTCAAGGGTGTCGAACGCCTGTGCCGTGAGCTGGGAATTCTGTTGATCCTCGATGAAGTGCAAACCGGCACCGGCCGTTGTGGCACGTTGCTCGCCGAACAGCACTATGGCGTTCGCGCCGACATCATCACCCTGGGCAAGGGCTTGGGGGGCGGTGTGCCGCTGGCGGCGTTGCTGGCACGGGGCAAAGCGTGTTGTTTTGAGCTGGGTGAGCTGGAAGGCACCCACCACGGCAACGCGCTGATGGCTTCCGCCGGTGTGGCGGTGCTTGATACGGTGCTGAACCACGGATTTCTTGCACACGTCTGCGAGGTCGGCACTTACCTGGGTGAAGGGCTTGCCCGCCTGGCACATCGCTATGACCAGGGTGAACTGCGCGGCCAGGGCCTGCTGTGGGGACTGACTCTGTCGGAGGATTCGGCAGATGCGGTGGTAAACGCCGCGCTCAGTGAAGGCCTGATCCTGAGCGCGCCGCAACCCGATTGCCTGCGCTTCACCCCGGCGCTCACATTGAGCAAAAGCAACGTCGACGAAATGCTCCTGCGTCTGGCCCGTGCCTTCTCCCGGGTGCGCACTGCACAGCTGCAATGCCGCAAGGGCATTGCCGTTTAAGCCCCATATTTCCTGAACCGTCTCGCGGTATACGCGGCGCCTCCAGCCTGATTCTTTTGGCTGGGGGCGTTTTTTTGTCCGCGTAATTTTTGGATTGAAAAGGGTGCTTGAGCATCATTGGGAAAAATGGCCTTTTAGCGGGCGTCGGCAAGGACTGCCGATAGGGCGTGAAGTTATTTATGCCCTATTTCTAATCTATACCACTGAGTGGTATGTTTTTGGGAAGGGATGCCTATGAGGCTCAGGCTGTTCAAAACGCGGAATTTTGCCAACGCAGCCAGCAAGGCTTGGATATGTGATTCGCAATTGAGGGAAGCATTCAGCGAGATGCTTGGCGGCCAAGCCGACAATTTGGGCGGTGGTGTTTGGAAGAAACGTCTGAATCAGAACCGACATCGTTCAATTGTCTTGGCCAAGGGCAGGCATTACTGGGTATATCAATTGCTATACGCCAAGCAGAACCAAAGCAATATCAGTCAAAGCGAGCTGGTTTGGTTTCGGTCGCTGGCTAAGACCTATGAAGGTTTCAGCGAAGCACAGATTCAGCAGATGCTGGATCTCAGGGAGTTTGTGGAGATACATCATGACCAAGAAATATAAAAGTGAGGCGTTTGAGTCCATTCATCAATCCGCCGAAGCGCTTTATGCAATTGGCGCTATTAACAAAACCACCCTTCGTGAGTTCGACGAGGCATGCCTTGCGGATATTCCGGCGCAAATCCCGGCCGAGCAAATCAAACAACTACGCGAGCGCAGTCACGTCAGCCAACCTGTATTTGCCCGTTACTTGAACACCAGCGCCTCCACGGTGAAGCAATGGGAGTCTGGTGAGAAGCGGCCCAGCGGCATGGCGCTCAAGCTGTTGAGCATCGTGCAGAAGCATGGTTTGGAAATCCTGGCCTGAGGATGGCCCCGTGCCAGATCCCACTGAACCCTTACCAACGGCCAAGGTCGATTAGCTTGTACGGCTCACACGAGCCGATTTTCTGGAGCTGAACCCATGGATATCATTCGCATCATCATCGCCATTCTGCTGCCGCCACTGGGTGTGTTCCTGCAAGTGGGTTTCGCTGGCGCGTTCTGGCTGAATATTCTGCTGACCTTGTGCGGTTATATCCCGGGTATCGTGCACGCGGTGTACATCATCGCCAAACGCTAAAAAGACCTCAGCCTTTCGCGATCAGCCGTGAGTTGCGCTCATTGCGAAAGGCCAGTTGCTCGATGGTCTGGGTGGCGTGCTCCGCTTCTTCGCGGGCCTGGAGGATCATGCCGTGGTGCTCCGATTTGCTGCACACCGGGTCGGCGTTGCTGGCATCCCCGGTCAGCATGAACGCCTGGCAGCGGCACCCACCGAAGTCCTTTTCCTTCTCGTCACATGAACGGCACGGCTCGGGCATCCAGTCGTAGCCGCGAAAGCGGTTGAAGCCAAACGAGTCGTACCAGATGTGTTGCATGCTGTGGTCGCGCACATTGGGAAATTGCACCGGCATCTGTCGGGCTCCGTGGCACGGCAGGGCAGTACCGTCCGGCGTTACTGTCAGAAAGATGCTGCCCCAGCCATTCATGCAGGCTTTCGGGCGTTCCTCGTAGTAATCCGGCGTGACGAATATCAGCTTGCACGGGTGGCCTTCGGCTTCGAGCTTGGCGCGGTATTCGTTGGTGATGCGTTCGGCGCGCACCAGCTGTTCCTGGGTCGGCAACAGGCCGACCCGATTGAGCTGGGCCCAGCCGTAGAACTGGCAGGTGGCAAGCTCGACAAAGTCCGCTTCCAGGGCGATGCACAGCTCAATGATGCGGTCGATCTTGTCGATATTGTGCCGATGGGTGACGAAGTTCAGCACCATCGGGTAGCCATGGGCTTTCACTGCCCGGGCCATTTCGAGTTTTTGCGCGAAGGCTTTTTTCGAGCCGGCCAGCAAGTTGTTCACTTGCTCGTCACTGGCCTGGAAACTGATCTGGATATGGTCCAGGCCGGCCTTCTTGAAGTCGCTGATCTTCTGCTCGGTGAGGCCGATGCCGGAGGTGATCAGGTTGGTATAGAAACCCAGCTTGCGCGCCTCGGCGATCAGTTCGGCGAGGTCCTGGCGCACCAGCGGCTCACCGCCGGAAAACCCCAGTTGCGCAGCGCCCATTTCCCGGGCTTCACGAAATACCTTGATCCACTGTTCCGTGCTCAGTTCCTTGCCCTGCTCGGCGAAATCCAGCGGATTGGAGCAGTACGGGCATTGCAGCGGGCAGCGGTAGGTCAGCTCGGCCAGCAACCAGAGCGGCAGGCCGATTTCCGGCTTGGGTGGCAGGTCAGGCAAGTTCGATCCAGTGCTGAGCACGGGCAACCTCCATGAATTGCTCGATGTCTTCACCGAGCTCGGGCACGCCAGGGAACTGCTTGTCCAACTCGGCGATGATTGCGCTGACATCGCGCTCGCCGTCGATCAAGCCACCGATCAAGGCGGCGCTGTCGTTGAGCTTGATCATGCCTTCCGGGTACAGCAGCACATGGCCTTTTTGCGCCGGTTCGTACTGGAAACGATAGCCCTGGCGCCAGGTCGGTTTTTTGCTGCGATCGAAGCTCATAGGGTGATCCCCTTATGCCATACACGCTGATCGGTCACGCTGTGATACGGCGGGCGTTTCAGTTCATAAGCCATGCTCATTGCATCGAGCATGCTCCAAAGAATGTCCAGTTTGAACTGGAGAATTTCCAGCATGCGCTCCTGGCCTTCGCGGGTGGTGTAGTGCTGCAGGGTGATGGCCAGACCGTGCTCCACATCCCGGCGAGCCTGGCCCAGGCGGGTGCGGAAATACTCGTAGCCGGCGGGGTCGATCCATGGGTAATGCTGGGGCCAGCTGTCGAGGCGCGACTGGTGGATCTGCGGGGCGAACAACTCGGTCAGGGAACTGCTGGCGGCTTCCTGCCAGCTGGCCCGGCGGGCGAAGTTGACGTAGGCGTCTACCGCAAATCGTACGCCCGGCAGTACCAACTCCTGGGAGCGCAGTTGATCCGGGTCGAGGCCGACGGCCTGTCCCAGGCGCAACCAGGCTTCAATGCCGCCGTCTTCGCCGGGAGCGCCGTCGTGATCCAGCAGGCGCTGGATCCACTCACGACGAATCTCCCGGTCCGGGCAGTTGGCCAGGATCGCGGCGTCCTTGAGGGGAATGTTCACCTGATAATAAAAACGGTTGGCGACCCAGCCCTGGATCTGCTCGCGGGTGGCGCGGCCTTCGTACATCGCCACGTGATACGGGTGATGGATATGGTAGAAGGCGCCCTTGGCGCGCAGGGCCTGTTCGAACTCGGCGGTGGTCAGCGGTGTGTCAGTCATTTGGCTCGCTCCTACAATTCAATGCTCATGCCGTCGTACGCCACTTCCACATTGCGTCGCAGCAGCTCGGCTCGCTCGGGCGAGTCTTCATCCAGGATCGGGTTGGTGTTGTTGATGTGGATAAGCACCTTGCGCTGCTTGGGCAACTGCTCCAGCACTTCCAGCATGCCGCCGGGGCCGTTTTGTGCCAGGTGGCCCATCTCGCGACCGGTGCGGGTGCCGACGCCACGGCGCTGCATTTCGTCGTCGTCCCACATCGTGCCGTCCACCAGCAGGCAATCGCTGCCGGCCATTATTTCCAGCAACGGTGCGTCAACCTTGCCCAGGCCCGGCGCATAGAACAGCTTGCCGCCGGTGCGCAGGTCTTCGACGATCAGGCCGATGTTGTCGCCCGGGTGTGGGTCGAATCGGTGAGGTGAGTAGGGCGGTGCCGCGCTGCGCAGGGGCAATGGTGTGAAGCGCAGGTTGGGGCAGGCGGGGATCGTGAAGCTGGCGTCCAGCTCGATGCGGTTCCAGGCCAGGCCGCCGTTCCAGTGGGTCAGCATGGTGAACAGCGGGAAGCCGGTGCTCAGGTCTTCATGGACCATGTCGGTGCACCACACCTGGTGCGGGCAGCCTTCGCGCAGGCTGAGCAGGCCGGTGGTGTGGTCGATCTGGCTGTCCATCAGGATGATCGCGCTGATGCCGGTATCCCGCAGCGCGCGGCCCGGTTGCATCGGGGCGAAGCCTTGAAGCTGGGCGCGAATATCTGGCGAGGCGTTGCACAGCACCCAGTTCACGCCGTCATCGGAAATCGCGATGGACGACTGGGTACGCGCCTCGGCCCGCAGGCTGCCGTCGCGAAAACCTGCACAGTTCACGCAGTTGCAGTTCCATTGCGGGAAACCACCGCCCGCGGCGGAACCTAGAATCTGGACAAACATGGCCGCTCCATTACACACAACTCAAAAATAAAAACGCCCCGGGCGAGCCGAGGCGTTGCATTGCGATACAAAGCCAATCAGCGGCTGGCAAAGTACATGGTGACTTCAAAGCCGATACGCAGATCAGTGTAAGCAGGTTTGGACCAAGTCATGTTCTTACTCCTACGAAGGGAAGGGACGTTTACTACCAAGTAATACATATAGTCCACCTCCAAGCGGAGATGTTCAGATGTGTGCATGTGAATGTTACGTACTTCTTTTGAAGATAGCGCTGTCCTGCGGGAAAAAGCCTTTTACCGAAGCGGCAATGATCAGCCAGATCGTTGCCAGGAGCCGGCGGCACAAGCGCCATTGGCCACACAGCACCATCCGCCTGCAGCAGCATTGAGTTGCTGTGCAGCTACCATTAAATCCTCACGGGTGCGGGTCTGGATGAAATCTTGCAGCTGCTGGATGTAATCCGACGGGTGGCCTGCCAAGTGCGCGTGCCAGAGCAGTTCAGCGGCTTGGGAAGTGGGTAGGGCGTCGAGGGAAAATTGCCGGGCCAGATCGTTCGGCAGTTCGCTGGCGTTGATCAGCGCGGGCAGTTGCTTCAGGAACGCCTGCAGGTGATCAAGTATTTGCGCAAGAGACGCGCTTGGGGATTGCACCCCAAACAGCAGGCCGGTTTGCCCGCTGTACTGTCGGATGTCGCTGAACACCGCGTAGCCCAATTGAAGCTCAACACGCAGTTGCTGGTAGAACGGCGCTTGCACCAGATGTGCGAGTAGACGCCAGCAAGCCTCGTCCGCCAGGGAGCGTGTGGCTGTCGGGCAGAACAGCAGCAACGCGGCGTCGCTGGAATCGGTCCTGACTTCGTGCCAACGATGCTGGCTGCTGATTGACGGCAGTTCGCTGATAGCCGCTTGCGGTTGGCCGGGCAGTTTCCCGGCTGCACTTTTTATCGCCGTCTCGCAGGCGGCGGGCAGCCCCACGGCGAGCCCTTGCCAGCGAGCGGTTGACCATCGGTCTCGCCCAGCAACCTGCTGTGCAGCTTGGATGTCGGCGCAATACCCGGGCAATGCCTTGAGTAACTGCCGGATCGCCATTGCCGGCGCCGGGGAGGATGACGCTCCGGCATTTTCGTCGAGCCGGGTCAGCTCGCGTGCCACTTCCTCCAATATCGCGGGCATGGGTTCGTGCAGCCCTAGCATCTTCAGCTGCCAGTGACCGCCGATTGTCTCGAAAGACAACTGAACGCCAGCCTGGCTGGCGTTCTCACGCAGCCGTGGGAAAAGCTCCGCATCCAGCGGCGAATCCAGATGCCAGCGCAGGTAGAGCGCGCCTTCATCTGTGTCACCTGGCAAGGCCTGGCTGAAGGTCAGCGCCGAAAGATCCTTCCGCCCACGGGAGCGATCCTGGGCGAACGTGCGCAGGCCGCGATGGGCGCTGGTTTGCCCGCGAATCAGCCCCGGGCGCTCTTCCCTGGCTGCCGGCTGCAGGAACGGATTGGTGGGCGGCAGTTGCCAGGCGTGCCGGGACGGCGGCAATTGCAGCGAGTCCAGCAGGGTCTTGAGGGAGCTGGCGCTCTGCTCGGACAGGACCAGTTCCTTGTCCTGCCGGGCCAATGCCAGGGCACCACTGACCTGTTGTTTGCGAGCAAGCAGCAAGGCGTGCTCTTCCCGCAGGGGCGCCCAGTCACTGTGTGCGAAAAAGCTCAGCCAGTCGTGCAGCAGTTCTTCGATCAGTGTCGTCTGCTGCGCACCCTGAGTGTCCAGGGTGAACTTGATATCCAACAACGCCTGTCCGGCAAATTGATACAGCGCCGTTGCGTTAATGGCACTGACTAACTGCCGCGACTGCAACTCGGCGAGCAACCCGCCGGGCGCCGAAGTGTTCAGCCACAGGCAGAGGAAATCCAGCGCCTCAGGGGAAGCGTCGCTTGCCACCACCTGATGCCAGTGGTGTTCATCGGTGTGTTGATAAGTACGTTGATTGCCGGCCAGCAACGCGGGCGCCGGCGTCTGTCGCCGCAGAGGTGCAGTCTTCAGCGCAGCGCCAAACTGATGCGCCAATGCCTCCAGCTCCACCAGCGACTGAGGGCCCGCAAGGCTCAAGGTCATCTGCCCGGAATGATAGAAACCTTCATAAAAATCCCGCAAGGCCTGCTGAAAATCCTCACGCTCTACCGGCAAGCTATCCCGGTTGCCCGCATGAAACGCGCGCAACGGATGACCCGCCGCAACACCTCCCAGCAACGCTTGTTGCTGTTGCGCCGTGGCATCTTGCGACCAGGCAATAAACTCCGCCTGCAATACTTCGCGCTCACGCAACTGGTCTTCCAGGGCCAGGCGCGGATGGGCGAGCATGTCCCCCAGGCGCTCCAGTGCGGCTTCAAATGCCGTAACAGGCACCTCAAAGAAAAAGTCGGTAGTGCGCTCGCGGGTGCTGGCATTCACCTGTCCACCCTGGCGCTGGACGTAGGCCATCAGCCCGTCGCTTGCAGGAAAACGTCCGGTGCCCAGGAACAATAAATGCTCAAGAAAATGCGCCAGTCCCGGCCACGCCAGGGGTACATCGTGGCTGCCCGCTGCAACGCGCAAGGCAGCCGCGGCGCGCTTCAAGCGCGGCGCATGATGCAAGGAAACCCGCAGGCCGCTGGCCAGGGTCAATTGAAGGTGATGAGGGTGGGCCGGCGCAGGCATGAGCACTTCCGAAACGTAGGAAGTGCCTATGCTAGCGCAAAGCAGCCGGGATCAGTGCTTGTGCAACGCCCCATAAAGCTCGGGACGACGGTCCAGCAGGTAGCGATTGGCCGCGCGTGAGTCGACCATCAACTGCCGATCGAGTGTGCCCACGATCAGCGCTTCATCCAGACCGGCCTGGGCAATCCGCTGGCCATCCGGCGCGGCGATGCTGCTTTGCCCGCAATACTGGATCTCGCCTTCCTGCCCGCAGTAATTGGCGTAGGCCACATAACACTGGTTTTCAAAAGCCCGCGCCCGCACGGTCACATCGGCGACGAAATCGAAGGGCACCATATTGGCCGTCGGCACCAGGATCAACTCCGCCCCGGCCAGCGCCAGGCGCCGGGTGTTCTCCGGGAATTCCAGGTCATAGCAAATCAGGAAACCCAGCTTCCAGCCGTTCAATTCCACCAGCGGGAAATCATCGTCCCCGGCGCTGAACATCGAGTTGTCGAGGTCGCCAAACAGGTGGGTCTTGCGGTAGTTGCACAGGCGTTGGCCGTTGGCGTCTATCAACTGCACGGCGTTGTAGATCTGCCCGTCTGCACCGCGCTCCGGATAGCCATACAGAATCGCCACGCCCGAGTTTTTCGCCAGCGCGGCGATGGACTGTGCGGATGGGCCGTCCTGGGTTTCAGCCAGGGCGCCGACCGCTTCCACGCCGATGTTATAGCCGGTGAGAAACATCTCCGGCAGTACCAGCAGGTCGGCGTCGGTGGCCTCTTGCGCCAACTGATGCAGGCGCTTGAGATTACCGGCCACGTCCAGCGGCAAAGGTGGGCATTGATACAGGGCAACACGCATGGGCAACTCCTTACTCGGGCAGTGCGATCGGCCCGATCTCGTCGAACACATCCCCCGGCCCCGGGTTCTGCGGGTGAGTGCTGCCACCGAAGTGAGTCATGATGCCCCACACCGCGTTCAGCGAGGTTTGCACGGCGCCTTCAACCCACGCCGGGGTCCAGGACACGTCGTCACCGGCGATGAAAATACCGCGTTGCTCCGCCGGCATGTCCTTCTGCATGAAGTGCGCGTACATCCGTTGGTTATAGCGATAGTGACCGGGGAGTGCGCCTTTGAAAGCGCCGAGGAAATGTGGGTCGGCTTCCCATGACACGGTGATCGGGTCGCCGATGATCCGCGCGGCGATGTCGACTTTCGGGTAGATCTTCTTCAGCGCATCCAGAGCCAGCTTCACGCGTTTCTCGATGGGTTGCGGAAGCATTTTCAGCGCATCGCTCATCCAGGAGTAGGACAGGCAAATCACCCCCGGCTTGTCGTCACCGTTGTCGAACAGATAGGTGCCGCGGGTCAGGCGATCCGTCAGCGTCATGCTCATCAGGTCGCGGCCGGTTTCCGGATCCTTGTCCTTCCAGAATGGCCGGTCGACCATCACGAAGGTCTTCGACGACTGCATGTAGCGGGTGCGGTCCAGGGCCATCCACATCTTTTGCGAGAACAGGGTTTCGTCGCACTCGATCTGGGTGGTCAGCAGCCAGCTCTGGCAGGTGGTCAGCACGGCGGCGTATTCGCGGGTGTCACCGTAGTTGTCGGTGACGGCGAAACGGCCGTCCGGGGCGTGGGCAATGCGCTTGACCCCGGCCCGTGGCGCACCGTTGTGCAGGGAACTGAGGCTGGTGCCTTCGGGCCAGTGGGCGCAACGCTCCGGCACATGGCGCCAGATGCCCATGGGCACTTGGGCGACGCCGCCGACCACCAGATGCTGGTGATCGTCGCAGTTGGTCATCACCACGCGGAAGATTTCCAGCATCGAGTTGGGGAAGTCCGAGTCCCAGCCGCCGGTGCCGAAACCGACCTGGCCGAACACTTCGCGGTGATGAAAGGACAACTTGGCGAACGCTTTGGAGGTCGCCACGAAGTCGTAGAAGGTGCGGTCGTCCCACAACGGAACCAGCGTATTCCACAGCTCTTTCAGGCGCGGTACGTCACGGTCGCGGATGGCTTGCTGGATATCGGCGAACTGCGAGCCGGCTTCCAGGGCGTCGGCCCAGGCGTCAGCCACTTCCTGGAACAGTGCAGGAAGGTCAGCGAGTTTCTGTGCGTAGTGCGTCTGGCCTTCGAGGTCGATGACCGTGCTGCCGGAAGCCGGCGTCAGCGGGTTGGGGAAGGGTTTGGTCTCCAGCCCGAGCTTGTCCACATAGTGGTAGAACGCGGTGGAGGACACCGGGAAGCGCATGCCACCCAGTTCCGCGATGATGCCTTCGGCGCCTTCAAACGCCTGGGAGCGCAGGCGGCCACCCATTTTCGAGGCTTCATACACCACGGGTTTAAGGCCCAGCTTCATCAGCTCATAGGCGGCTACCAGCCCGGCAATCCCGGCGCCGACGATCGCCACTTCGGCGCCGTGGTTGGCCGCCGGAATGCTACCCAGGCCCGCCGGGTGTTCGATCCAGTCATCAAAGGCAAACGGGAAGTCCGGGCCAAAGATAGTGATGGGCTTCTTGCCGTTTGCCGGGTGGCGATTGGTCTTGCTGATGGTGCTGGAAGGAATGCTCATGGCTGACCTTGCTGGCGGCTCGGCGGGGCGCGACCCGCTGAGTATAGGAAAAGATGGCAGCCATTCTAGGGAGCGTAGCGTTCGTTAATAAGACGCAATGTGTCGTCGGATTGAATTGTTTTTAGTCAGAGTGACGAGCTTGCTGGTCAGATTGGTTGGCCGCGATCCAGTTTGTTACTGAGGATGATCGAGGTGGTGGTCTTCTCCACGCCATCGACGCTGCCGATCTGGTCCAGCAGTTGATCCAGCTGTTCCGGCGAATCGGTGCGCAGCCAGGCCACGTAATCGAACTCGCCGCTTACCGCACATAACTGCTGAACCTGCGCCATGGCACTGATCCGGCGCAGCACTTCCTTGCCGGAGCGCGGTTGCACGGTGATCCCCACGTAGGCCTGCAAACCACCGTCCACCACCCGCTGGCTGAGGCGCACGCCATAGCCGGTAATCACCTGGGTTTTTTCCAGGCGCGCCAGGCGTGAGGTGACGGTGGTGCGCGCGATGCCCAGTTGCCGGGCAAGCATGGCCACGCTTTCACGCGCGTTGATCTGCAAGGCGGCGATCAACTGGCGATCGATTTCATCGAGGACGGGAGGGTGAGAGGCGGGCAAGGTGTTCTCCGGCGCGGGCATCAATGGGCGAGCATGTTACAGGCTCGGTCCTGGCGATACTGCCCGCCCGGCCGGGAATTTATTTTCGCCGCTGATCGAACACATTATTTTGTGCCAGATTGTGAAAAGTAACTGTTTGGTACATTATTTTGCGTTAGGTATACAGGAAGGACGTTTGCGCGATGAATAACTTTGGAGCTGCTACCGGCAGCAGATGGTTGCTGGTTGGGCTGGGCCTGCTGATCGCCTTGATCGGCCTGGGTTTGGCAGGCGGTGGCGGTTACCTCGTAGTGCTGGGCGGCAGTTGGTATTTCCTGCTGATGGGCCTGGCGATGCTGGTCTCTGGTGTGCTGATCGCCAAGCGCCGGCCTCAGGGCGCATGGCTGTACGCCGTGGCATTGGTGCTGACTGCGATCTGGGCGGTGTGGGATACCGGTCTGGAATACTGGCCGTTGGTTTCGCGAGTCCTGACCTTCGCCGTCATCGGCCTGGTAGTCGCGCTGATTTATCCACAGCTCGCCCGCGCTTCGGGATCGACACCCGGGCGCGGCGCCTATGGCGTTGCCGGGCTGCTGGGCCTGGGCGTGGTCGCCACCCTGGCGTACATGTTTGTACCGACCCACGTGGTCAAGGCCAGCAGTGAGCCTGCGGTGACTGCGGTAACGCCGGGCACCGAGCAAAAAGACTGGGCCCACTGGGGCAACACCACCGCCGGCAATCGGTTTGCCGCGCTGGACCAGATCAACAAAGGCAACATCGACAAGTTGCAGGTGGCCTGGACCTTCCACACCGGTGACATCCCCGAGAGCAATGGCGCCGGTGCCGAAGACCAGAACACCCCGCTGCAGATCGGTGACAGCGTTTACGTGTGCACCGCCTACGGCAAAGTGTTTTCCCTGGACGCCGATACCGGTGCCCAACGCTGGAAATTCGATCCCCAGGGCAGCGGCCCCAACTGGCAGCGTTGCCGTGGCCTGGGGTATTTCGACAGCAGTGCCAGCGAGCAACCCGCCGGCGCCAAAGCCTGTGTGAAACGTCTGTTTCTGCCGACCGGCGATGCCCGGTTGATTGCGATCAATGCTGAAACCGGCGCGCCTTGCGAAGACTTCGGCGACCACGGCACTGTCGACCTGAAGACCGACATGGGCGAAGTGAAGCCCGGTTATTACCAGCAAACCTCGACGCCACTGGTGGCGGGCAATGTGGTGATCGTGGGCGGGCGTGTGGCAGACAACTTCTCCACCGGTGAACCGCCAGGCGTGGTGCGCGCCTTTGACGTGCACAGCGGCGAACTGGTGTGGGCCTGGGATCCGGGCAACCCGAACACCACCAAACGCCCACCTGCAGGAGAGACCTACACCCGGGGCACGCCGAACGTATGGTCGGCCATGTCCTACGACGCCAAGCTCGGCCTAGTCTACCTGCCCACCGGTAACGCCACCCCGGACTTCTTCGCCGGTGAACGTACCGCCTATGACGACAAGTGGAGCTCCTCCATCGTCGCCATCGACGTGAAGACCGGCCAAGTGCGCTGGCACTTCCAGACCACTCACCACGACCTGTGGGACTTCGACCTGCCGGCACAGCCGCTGCTCTACGACATTCCGGATGGCAACGGCGGCGTGCAACCGGCACTGGCCCAAGTCACCAAGCAAGGTGAAATCTTCCTGCTCAACCGCGCAACCGGCGTGCCCATCGCCCGGGTCGAAGAGCGTCCGGTGCCCCAGGGCAATGTGCCCGGCGAACGCTATTCGCCGACCCAGCCGTTTTCGGTGGACATGCCTTCGATCGGCAATCGGCAACTGACCGAATCCGACATGTGGGGCGCCACGCCGTTTGACCAGTTGATGTGCCGCATCCAGTTCAAGGGCATGCGCCACCAGGGCGTCTATACGCCGCCAGGCCTGGACCGCGCGCTGCAATTCCCGGGCTCCCTGGGCGGAATGAACTGGGGCAGCGTGTCAGTGGACCCGAACACCCACTACATGTTCGTCAACGACATGCGCCTGGGTTTGGCCAACTACATGATCCCGCGCGACAAGATTGCCGCCGGTGCCAGTGGCATCGAAATGGGCGTGGTGCCGCAAGAAGGTACGCCATTCGGTGCAATGCGCGAGCGCTTCCTCTCGGCGGCGGGCATTCCGTGTCAGAAGCCGCCGTTCGGCACCCTGTCGGCCATCGACCTGAAAACCCACAAGCTGATGTGGCAAGTGCCGGTGGGCACGGTTGAAGACACCGGGCCGCTGGGCATCCGCATGCACATGCCGATTCCAATCGGCATGCCGACCCTCGGCGCGTCCCTGGCCACCCAGTCCGGCTTGCTGTTTTTCGCCGGCACCCAGGACTTCTACCTGCGCGCTTTCGACACCGGCAACGGCAACGAGATCTGGAAATCACGGCTGCCGGTGGGTAGCCAGTCGGGGCCGATGACCTACGTGTCGCCCAAGACCGGCACGCAGTACATCGTGCTCACCGCTGGCGGCGCGCGACAGTCGCCGGACCGTGGGGATTATGTGATTGCCTACGCGTTGCCCAAGAAATAGGGCGTGAAAAAGCCGCACGGATGTGCGGCTTTTTTTTGCGTCTTAGATCGTGTCTGCCAGCAGGCATCGGGCAAAGAGTTGTGGCACCGGAAGGTTGCGCTGGCTGTAGCGGCTCAGCAGGATGATTTCCCGGTTAAAGGTCAGCTCGCCCAGCGGGATGACACGCACCTGCGGGGATCGGTCCAGCCATAGTCCGGCGTGGGGAACCAGTGAAACGCCCAGGCCGCATTCGACCATTTTGACCAGCGCCTCGATCTCGTCCAGTTCCAGCGCCACTTGCACGTCCAGCCGCTGATCCCGCAGAAAGCGACTGACCAGCCGCCCGCCAAACGAAGCCCGGTCGTAGCGCACGTGAGGATGAGCGGCGAGCAGTTGCAGCGGGTCATCCCCCTCGACCGTCAGCGGCGCGATCAACACAAACGGCTCCCTGCGCAGCAGTTGCACGTGCAGTTCCTTGGGCAAGTCAAAGGGTGGGCGAATGATGATCGCCGAGTCGAGTTCGCCTGCATCCACCTGGCTGAGCAGCTCCAGGGAAACTCCCGGCACCAACTTGCACTCCACCGTCGGCGCCGCCTGGCGCAAACGCACCAGGGCCTGGGGCAGCAGGCCGGTCTGGGCGGTGGTGATGGCGCCGACCTTCAACTCGCCCCTGTACTCATTGGCATCCACCGGCACAGCCATGCGGTTGAACGTCTCGAGAATCTCCCTGGCCAGCGGCAGC
The DNA here is from genome assembly GCF_013386315.1 of Pseudomonas sp. P7779. Classification (NCBI taxonomy): domain Bacteria; kingdom Pseudomonadati; phylum Pseudomonadota; class Gammaproteobacteria; order Pseudomonadales; family Pseudomonadaceae; genus Pseudomonas; species Pseudomonas sp. P7779. Next base: position 79,682 of record NZ_JACARZ010000039.1, read on the forward strand.
GCGCGGATCCCCGCCGCGTTCAGCGTGGCCTGGCGCCCGGTTCGGTCGAACAACTGCACGCCGAGCACCTGCTCCAACTGACGGATCTGCGCACTCACCGCCGATTGTGTCAGCCCGATATGCATGCCCGCTGCGGCGAACGTGCCATGGCGGGTAACGGCGATAAAGGTTTTCAGTTCCCGCAGCATGGGCGTCTCGATTGATCGAAATAATTTGAGCTCGCTGCGAAAACTATCGTCTTTCCATCGGTTACGGCAAGGCTAGACTCGCAAGGACTTAATACCCATAGAGGTTAGACCTGATGGCACTGGCTCCTTTTCACTTGGCAATTCCGGTATTCGACTTGGCGGCTGCGCGGCAGTTTTACGGTGACGTGTTCGGCCTGGAGGAGGGGCGCGCCAGTGATCACTGGGTGGACTTCAACTTCTTCGGCCATCAACTGGTCATCCATGAACATCCGAAAACTGCTTCTCAAGAAGCGGCGCACACCAATGCGGTAGACGGCCACGATGTACCGGTGCCGCATTTTGGCGTGGTGCTGAGCTGGGATGATTGGCATGCGCTGGCGGAGCGGTTACAGGCACGCAATACCCGATTTGTGCTGGAGCCGCACATTCGTTTCAAAGGCCAGGTGGGCGAGCAGGCGACGTTGTTTCTGTTTGACCCGTGCGGCAACGCGTTGGAGTTCAAGGCGTTCAAGGACATTGGGCAGTTGTTTGCCAAGTGAGGGCGCTTTGATGAATGGCCTGGATGCGACGGGCATCGCCGAGGCGGTGGGTTCGGGGGCAATTACGCCGGCTTTGGTTGCTGAACACTTTCTTGCGCGCATAGGTGTCGACGAACCAGATATCCAGGCGTTTGTATCCTTCGACGCTGAGGCGGTGCGCGAGCAGGCGTTGCAGCTTGAAGGCTGTTCCGGTCCGCTGGCGGGCTTGCCCGTGGGGATCAAGGACATCTTCGATACCGCCGACCACCCAACGGAATTCTATTCGCCGATTTACCAGGGTAATCGTCCATCGCGGGATGCCCATGTGGTGACGCTGCTACGCCAGGCGGGCGCTATCATCATGGGCAAGACCCACACCACCGAATTTGCCTACATGAACACGGGGCCGACGCGTAATCCGCTGGATTTGTCCTGCACTCCGGGTAGCTCCAGCGCGGGTTCCGCGGCGGGGATGGCGGCCGGTTTTTTCCCGTTGGCGTTGGGTACCCAAACGGCGGGGTCGTTGCTCAAGCCTGCGGCTTATTGCGGGTTGTTTGCCTTCAAACCTTCGTTTGGACTGGTCTCGCTGGAAGGCGTGAAACCCCTGGCGCCGAGCTTCGATACCGTGGGTTGGTATGGCCGTTCGGTGCGTGATCTTGAGCGGGTGGCGCGGGTGTTGATCCCGGGGTTTCCGGCTGTTGAGGCGGGGCGTCGGCCCTTGCGGCTTGGTTTCTGCCGTACCTCTCGCTGGTCGGATGTGCAGCCGTTGGTGGCCGAGGCTATTGAACGAGCGGTTGCACGGTTGGGGCCTCTTGTCAGTGAGGTCGTGTTGCCTGAAGCGTTCGACGGAGTATTCGACGATCACCAGTTGATCAACGATTGCGAAGGTGCCCGTTCATTGGCCAAGGAGTTTCAGTCTCATCCCGAACTACTCAGCGACTCGACGTTGGCCATGATCGAGCGCGCCCAGACGACGAGTTGGGAGCAGGAGTCGGCAGCCAAGGCCCGCTTGGTACAACTGGCCCCGCAGCTTGCGCAAATCTGCCAGCCGTTTGATGCGATGTTGAGTGTTTCCTGCGGGATGCTGGCGCCGGTGGGGTTGGCGACCACGGGCCCGTCGGACTTCATCAAGTTCTGGGGCGCTTTTGGCTTGCCGCAGGTGAATGTGCCGGTGATGCGTGGGGAAGGGGAGTTGCCGGTGGGGTTGCAGGTGATTGGGGCGTTTAGAGGGGATGCGCCGTTGCTAGGTACGGCGCAAGTCATTGTTAATGCGTTGGTAAGCTGAGAGTCAGTCAAGGCACAAAAACTGACATTAGTTCGCTGGCGAAGCGGCGATAGGCGTAGTCATCATATTCTTCGCATGAGCCCGTTCAGAAATGAGCGGGCTTTTTTCATTGGTGTGTCCTGTGTGTATAAAAGATGCTGCAGGATACCTTCGGTGTGTAAGATACACACTGCGGAGCGGGCGCGATGAGAAGCAGAGAGGTAATTGACTTGCTGATGGCGGATGGATGGTTTGAGGTGGCGGCGAAAGGCAGTCACCATCAATTCAAGCACTCAACCAAGCCCGGCCGGGTGACGGTTCCTCATCCTAAATCAGAGATAGCCAAGGGGACCTTGCACAGCATTTTGAAATCAGCAGGCCTGAAGTGATGACCGTAGGTTATGTGGTGAATGATCCCGCTGCGGCTCATTCAAAGGAGGAAAAATGAAATTTCCAGTGGTGATACACAAAGACGCTGATTCAGATTACAGCGTGACCGTCCCGGACGTGCCAGGTTGCTTTTCTGCGGGCACAACCTTTTCCGAAGCTCTGGATAATGTCCGCGAAGCTTTAGCGCTGCACCTCGAGGGATTGGTTGCTGATGAGGAGCGGCTTCCTCAGGCTAGAGAGGTCGACGTCCATTTGGAGAATCCGGACTTTGCGGGTGGCGTGTGGGCGGTGATCGACTTTGATCTCACTCCTTACCTGGGCAAGTCAGTCAGGTTCAACGCCTCACTGCCTGAGCAACTTTTGAATCGTATCGATGAGCGAGTGCAAAAAGACCATCGCTATGCCTCGCGCTCTGGGTTCCTGGCGACGGCGGCTTTGCGCGAACTTTCCGTTCGATAACGGGCCGGTAGAGCACGCAGTACAAAAAAGGCTTACGCCGCAAAGCGTAAGTCTTTCTTTTATTCGAGGAGGTGTGATCAGCGAGACTACGACCCCTTGCACACCTTCGCAGCGGCAGCATCGTTCGGGATAAATGAATCCGGCGCGCCCGGCTTCAGCACCACGTACCCTCGCCGCCACGGTTGATCGTCCACCAGATTCCAGCGATGCCCTGTGCCGGTGTTGTCTTCGGCGATCAGTACTTCACCCGGATGCAACGTGAACTTCTCACCGCCGCGTGTCACGAACGCCAGGGTGCCGGACAGCGTCATGACGTACTGTGGCTCCGGGTCGTTATGCCAGCTATACGAGGAATGCGCCGCCGTTTGCTTGAAGTGAATGGCGGTCACGTCATTGCGCATGCTCTGGTCGATGGTGCCTTCCAGTACGTGCGAATTGTTGTCGGCGCCGGTGCAGAGCTTGAATGCCTTGATGGAGTCAGTGGCGGCGGGGGCGGCTTGTGCGCCGCTCAAGGTTGCGAGGGTGATTGCGACGGCGGCTGTGGCACGCATGCCCAGGCTGTGGATTGCGTTGCGCGGCGAGCGTTTTTGCTGATGCATGGAACAAGTTTCCCTCGTGCTGAATTGGCGTTGACTGGGAATCATGGTCAGCGCCGTAGCCGTTCGGGACAACTAACTAATGTTTCATTGCTGCACGACTCACGCGCGCCAGAAACGACAAAGCCGCGCAATGCGCGGCTTTCAAGATGGTGGGCCCAGTAGGACTCGAACCTACGACCAAGGGATTATGAGTCCCCTGCTCTAACCAACTGAGCTATAGGCCCTCAGTAGGCCGCGGATTATAGCGATGGTTTCTTCGCTGTGCCATCCGAAAAGTCCGAAACGCTCATACGAAGGAACGTAGCGGCGAAAAGGTCCGGCGGCAGCGGCAGGCTGACGATGTAGCCTTGCATCTGCTCACAACCTTCAGCCGCCAGAAACGCTTGCTGGGCCGGCGTTTCCACACCTTCGGCAATGATGGTGAATTGCATGCTGTGCCCCAGGGCAATAATGGCGCGCACGATCGCCGCATCGTGTGGGTCGTCGGGCAGGCCACGGACGAAGGATTGGTCGATCTTCAGGAAGTCCAGCGGCAGGCGTTTCAGGTAGCTGAGGGACGAATAGCCGGTGCCGAAGTCATCAATGGCCAGTTGCACGCCCAGATGCTTGAGCTGGTGCAGCACCTCCAGCGCCTCTTCGGCCTGGCTCATGATGAAGTTTTCGGTGATCTCCAGTTGCAGGCAGCCAGGCTCCAGGCGGTTGTCCCGCAGCAGTTGCTCGATGCGCGCCAGCAGGTTGGGGTGGCGCAGTTGCGCGCCGGCGAGGTTGACGGACAGCGGGCCGAAGTCATCAAAAATTTCTCGCCAGTCGTGCATCTGTCGGCAGGCCTGCTCCAGTACCCAGTCGCCAATCTGCAGGATCATGCCGTTCTCTTCGGCCAGGGCAATGAAGTGCTCGGGCGGCACTTCGCCGAAGGTGGGGTGGCGCCAGCGAATCAGGGCTTCGGCGCCGATCAGTTGTTGGGTGTCGAGGCTGAGTTTCGGCTGGTAATAGAGAGACAATTCGTCGCGCTCGATCGCTCGGCGCAGTTCGTGTTCCAGGGCCACGCGCTCGTTGGCCTGGGCGGTGAGGTCCTGGGTGTAGCTTTCGACGCGGTTGCGGCCCTTGGCCTTGGAGCGGTACATGGCGGCGTCGGCGTTTTTGACCAGGGTGGCGACGTCGTTGCCGTCCCGTGGGTACAGGCTGGTGCCGATGCTGGCGCTGATGAAGAACTCATGCTCGCCCGCCTGGAATGGTGGAGTGAAGCAGGCCAGCAGCTTATTGGCCAGGTGTTCGGCGTCGCTGGCTTGTTGCAGGCCGGGCAGCAGGATGATGAATTCGTCACCGCCCAGGCGGGCGACGGTGTCGACGTCTCGCAGTTGTTCCTTGAGGCGCACGGCGATGTCCTTGAGCAGCAGGTCGCCAATCGGGTGGCCGAGGCTGTCGTTGATGTGTTTGAAGCGGTCGAGGTCGAGGAACAGCACGGCGCCCTGGCTGCCGGTTTCCTGTTGGTTGTTGAGGGCGGCTTGCAGGCGGCTTTCAAACAGGGTGCGGTTGGGCAGGCCGGTCAGCGGGTCGTGGTGGGCCTGGTAATCGAGGCGCGCCTGGGCGTGCTTGAGGCTGGAGATGTCGGCAAACACGGCGACGAAGTGGGTGATCGACTCCTCGCGGTTGCGCACGGCGCTGATGGTCAGCCAGCTGGGGTACAGCTCGCCGCTCTTGCGCCGGTTGGAGATCTCGCCTTGCCAGTGGCCGTTGGCCGTCAGTTGGTGCCACATGGCCGCGTAGAAGGCGCTGTCGTGCAGGCCCGAGGCAAGCAGGCGCGGGGTTTGGCCGAGGGCCTCGGCTTCGCTGTAGCCGGTGATCTCGCTGAAGGCGCGGTTCACGGCGCTGATATTTTGCCGGGTGTCGGTGATCAGTACGCCTTCGGCCGTGCTCTCGAACACGGTGGCGGCCTGTTGCAGTTTTTCCTGCATCAGTTGGCGTTCGGTGATGTCCCGGGCGATGGTCAGCATGCAGTCGTCGTCGCCGATGGGCAGCGGGCGGCTGGAGACTTCACACAGGCGAATTTCGCCGTCGCTGCGGCGGATGTGGCAGACAAAGTCGCGGACAAATCCATCCCGTTGCAGTCGCTCCAACATATCTTTGCGTTCGTTCAGGTCGACCCAGATCCCGAGGTCCAGGGTTGACTGGTCCAGCGACATCACGCTGTTGAAGCCGGTAATTCGACTGAATCCTTCGTTGACCTCAATCAGCAAACCGTCGCTTTGGCGGGACAACAGCAGGCCGTCGGGAGAGGCATGAAAGGCCTTGGCGAATTTCTCTTCGGAGGTCTGCAGTCGCTGCTGGGTTTCTTTCAGCTGGGTGATGTCACGCACCACCACGACCAGGGCTTCGGTGGTATCCAGTTGAAAGGGTTCGGCGGAGATCAGTCCGGTGAAGGCCTGGCCGTTGCTGCGCAGGAAGGGCATTTCCAGGTTGCGGATGCTGGTGGTCTGTACCCGTTGCAGCAGGCCGGGGCCTACGCCCTGGATGCCCCAGATATTCAGTTCAGTGGCGGTTTTTCCTACGACTGCTTCGGCGCTCAGGCCAATCTGGTCTTCGAATGCCTTATTGACCTCCATCAGGCAGCCGTCCGACAGCCGGGCGATGACCAGGATGTCCGGGCATTGCTGGAACACAGAGGCGAATTTCTGTTCCGAAAGCTGCAACGCTTCCTCGGTGCGCTTGGCCTCGCTGATGTCGATCATCAGGCCGCGCAGCACGGGCTCGTGGCCGTGTTCGATCAGGCTGACGATGTCCCGCACCCACAGGCAGCGTCCATCGGCGGTGATCACCCGGTAGTCGACACTGTGGTCGCGGTTGGCCCGGGTTTCGGCGTAGCAATAGGATTCGGTGCGGGTCAGGTCCGCGGGGTGGATGATGTTGCGCCAGAAGCCCGGGATCAGCCAGTGGGCACGGGGGTAACCCAGCAGTTCCTCGGCGTGGGGCGACACGTAGCTGTAGGTGAAATCGCTGATGCTGGCTTCCCAGGCGATCGCGGAAAGGCTCTCCACCAGGCCGCGATAGTGGTATTCGCTGCTGCGCAGTTCCTGTTCGAGGGCGACCCGGCGGGAAATTTCCGAGCTGAGCCGACGATTGATCCGAATAACCACGGCCAGCACGATGCTCAGCAACAGCACGGCAGGCAACCCGTAGAGCAGCACATCCGTCCAGAGCGTGCGGTGGTCGATGACGTTGCCGACCCAGCGCTGCTGGATGGCCTCGGTCTCAGACGGGCTGATGTCGGCCAGGACTTTATCGAGGATGCCCACCAGCATCTTGTCGTCCTTGGGTACGCCCATGGCCAACTGATAGCGGTAAGGCGTTTCGCCGCTGATGTACAGGCCTTCCAGCTTGAGTTGACGCAGGCTCCACACGCTGGACGCCAGATCGCCCACTACGGCGTCGACCTTGTCGGTGGCCAGGGCCTGCAGCGTAGCGCTGACATTGGGCATGGCCACCAGGTTGAGGTCCGGGTGGTGAGTGCGCAGCAGTTCATGGGGCGCGTAGTTTTCCACCACGGCCACCTTCAACCCGTACAGGTCTTTGAGGCTGCGTGGTTGCGGGCCGCCTTCGTGGGCGAGGATGACGATGGGGAAGTCGAGATAAGGCCGGGTAAACGACAGGAAACCCTGGCGTTCCGGTGTGGACATGATGCCCGGCAGCAGGTCGAGCTGGTTGTTGCGGGCCTGTTCCAGCACGGCGCTCCAGTTCACCGGCTCGATCAGTTTGATCCTGACGCCAAGGCGATCCTGCATCAGCCGCACATAATCAGCGGCCAGGCCCTGGTAGCGACCATCTTCATCGCGGTATTCAAAGGGTGGCCAAGAGGCGTCGACGCCCAGGCGCAACTCTTGGTGGTCCGCCAGCCAGCCACGCTCTTCATCGGTGAGAGTCAACGCGCCAGCCGTTGCGGTCCAGGTCAGCAGCGACAGCAGTAACACGGTCGGCAATCTGGGCATAACGGTCTCGTTATGGCACGGGGAATGTTTCGAGTGTAGACGGGCATTGCGGGGGAGGGGAGGCAGCGAGGATTTAATCTGTAGAAGCAAAAACCCCGGCCTGGGCCGGGGTTTTTGTGATCACTCGTCGAGGAAGGAGCGCAAATGCTCGCTTCTCGTCGGGTGGCGCAGCTTGCGCAGCGCCTTGGCTTCGATCTGACGAATCCGCTCACGGGTAACGTCGAACTGCTTACCAACCTCCTCAAGGGTGTGGTCGGTATTCATGTCGATGCCGAAGCGCATGCGCAGTACCTTGGCTTCACGGGCAGTGAGGCCGGACAGTACGTCGCGAGTCGCTTCTTTCAGGCTCTCAACGGTAGCAACATCGATTGGCGACTGCATGGTCGAATCTTCGATGAAGTCACCCAGATGGGAGTCTTCGTCATCACCGATCGGGGTTTCCATGGAGATCGGCTCTTTAGCGATCTTCAATACCTTGCGGATTTTATCCTCAGGCATTTCCATGCGTTCGCCCAACTCTTCCGGGGTCGGTTCGCGACCCATTTCCTGCAACATCTGCCGGGAGATACGGTTGAGCTTGTTGATCGTCTCGATCATGTGCACCGGAATACGGATGGTGCGGGCCTGGTCGGCGATCGAGCGAGTGATCGCCTGACGGATCCACCAGGTGGCATAAGTCGAGAACTTGTAGCCGCGACGGTATTCGAACTTGTCCACCGCTTTCATCAAGCCGATGTTGCCTTCCTGGATCAGATCGAGGAATTGCAGGCCACGGTTGGTGTACTTCTTGGCGATGGAGATCACCAGACGCAAGTTCGCTTCAACCATCTCTTTCTTCGCGCGGCGGGCCTTGGCCTCACCGATCGACATGCGACGGTTGATGTCCTTGATCTCGGCAATCGTCAGACCGGTTTCAGTCTGCAATGCAGTCAGCTTCTGCTGGCAACGAACGATGTCGGCCTGGAAGCGACCAATGGCTTCAGCGTATTTGCTTTTGCCTTTGGCCAGTGCGTCGGTCCAGCTTTCGTCGACTTCGTTGCCAGGGAACTGGCGCAGGAAGTCGGCACGCGGCATGCGCGCATCACGGACACAGAGCTGCATGATCGCACGCTCTTGTGCACGCAGACGCTCAAGGGCGCTACGAACCCGCTCAACCAGGCCTTCGAATTGCTTCGGTACCAGTTTGATCGGCATGAAGAGTTCAGCCAGGGCCAGCAATTCAGCAGTTGCCTGCTTGCTGCCGCGACCGTGCTTCTTCAGGGCCTTGCGAGCCAGTTCCATCTGATCGGAGACCGCGCCAAAGCGCTGGGCTGCGATGATCGGATCCGGACCGCTTTCGACTTCTTCTTCGTCATCGGTGCTGGCTTCAGCTTCGTCGTCGTCGGTGTCGTCGTCTGCTTTCGCAGCCTTGGCATCGATCGGTGGCGGAATTTCAGCCGCAGGTGGCGCAATGCCGTCGTCCGGGTCGATATAACCGCTCAGGACGTCGGACAGGCGGCCACCTTCGGTGGTGACGCGAGTGTACTCGGAGAGAATGTGGTCAACCGTGCCTGGGAAGTGCGCGATTGCGCCCATCACTTCACGGATGCCCTCTTCGATACGCTTGGCGATTTCGATTTCGCCTTCACGTGTCAGCAGCTCTACCGTACCCATTTCGCGCATATACATGCGCACAGGGTCAGTCGTGCGACCGATGTCGGTCTCGACCGCTGCCAACGCGGCGGCTGCTTCTTCAGCGGCTGCCTCGTCGGTATCGGCGTCGGCCAACATAAGGGCGTCCGCATCCGGAGCACTCTCGTGTACGGGGATCCCCATGTCATTAATCATGCGGATGATGTCTTCCACCTGCTCTGGATCTGAAATATCCTCAGGCAGGTGGTCGTTGACCTCTGCGTAAGTCAGATACTTCTGCTCACGACCAAGGGTGATCAACTCTTTGATACGAGACTGCTGTTGCGCTTTTCCGGACATAACACCCTATCCACTGAAGGTCTTGGCGGGCAAAAAACAAGCCGAGGATTATACCCGAGCTATGACCTCACACGCCAGCTGAGGTCGGGTTTGATGCGGAAACATTGCGACTTAAAAGGTCGCGCAGTTGATTTTTCTCTTCGGCGGTCAATTCACTCTGACGCGCTTTTCGAAGAAGTTGTTCCAGGTTTCGCTCGCGTTGACGAGCTACCAAGCTAGTAATGGTGTCGAAAAACTGTTGTTCAAGGTTATCGCCATCAATCAGCCATTCCTTTTCTGCCAATGCCTTCAGCAAACGGCCCTGTTCGGTGCCGTGCCAGCGTGCAATCAGCTGGAATGAGTTTAGCTTAGGATTCTTCTGTACGGCTTCGAGCAGGGCCACCAACAGTTGCGTATTGGTGTGGTCTTCGGCCGCAAAGTGCCCCGCATCCTCGACTTTTTGTGCCAGTTGCGGGTGGTGCAAAAGTGTACGCAGGGCTGCCATGGTGGGCGGCTCTACTGCTGCTGGGACGCGTGGGCCGCGCGGTTCGTCACGGTCACCGCCACGTTTGCCGTTTTTGTCCCAGGGTTTCTTGTCCCATTTCTTGCCGCCGGCGCCGGGTTTCTTCGGTGTCCACTCCTGCTGGGGCGTGTAGGCCTCCTGCGGTTGGTGGAAGTCGGAGTAGTCCGGCATGGCGTCGTAATCCATGCCCGGGTCGTAGGCCGGCGGCGCCTCTTGCGGCGCGCTGCGGGCCAGCTGGCTGACGGCCTCGCCACTCAAGCCGGTGATTTCCAGCAGGCGCTGGCGCATCAGGGTGCGCAGGTTGGCGCCCGGAACCTTGTCGATCAGCGGTGCCGCGAGGGTGACCATGTGGGCCTTGCCCTCGAGGGAGCGCGGGTCGGACTCTTCGGTCAGTTGCTGGAAAAAGTAATCGGCCAGCGGTTGTGCGTGTTGGTTGATGCGCGCGCGGAACGCGTCGGTGCCTTCGGAGCGGACCAGGGTGTCCGGGTCTTCGCCTTCGGGCAGGAACAGGAAGCGTGCGCGCCGCCCGTCCTGCAGGCTCGACAGGGTCGACTCAAGGGCACGCCACGCTGCGTTGCGGCCGGCCTGGTCGCCGTCGAAGCAAAACAGTACGTTGGGCACCACGCGAAACAGGCGCTTCAAGTGCTCTTCGCTGGTCGCGGTGCCCAGGGTCGCCACGGCGTTGCGCAAACCTTGCTGGGCCAGGGCAATCACGTCCATATAGCCTTCAACCACGATGATTTCGTCGAGGTTGCGGTTGTTCTTGCGCGCCTCAAACAGGCCGTAGAGTTCCTGGCCTTTATGAAACACCGGGGTTTCCGGTGAGTTCAGGTATTTGGGCTTGTCGTCCCCCAGCACCCGGCCGCCAAACGCGATGATGCGGCCGCGGCTGTCGCGGATCGGGAACATCACGCGGTCGCGGAAACGGTCATAACGCTTGCCGGTCTCGGCGTTTTCCACCAACAGGCCGGCGTCGATCATGGCTTTTTGCTGCAGGGTGTCGCTGCTCAGGTGCTTGTACAGGTTGTCCCAGCCCGGCGGGGCGAAGCCGAGGCCGAAGTCGCGGGCGATTTCACCGGTCAGGCCGCGGCCCTTGAGGTAATCGACGGCGGCTTTGCGCTGCGGGTGGCTTTTCAGTGCCTGGCGGTAAAAGTCGGCAGCAGCGGTAAGCAGCGGGTACAGCGGCGAATCGGTGGGTTGCCGCGGTTTGTGCGGGCGGCCACTTTCTTCGCGGGGGATTTCCATGCCGGCGGCTTTCGCCAGTTCCTCGACGGCCTGGGGGAAGTCCAGGTTGTCGTGGTCCATGATGAAGCCGAGGGCGTTGCCGCCAGCGCCGCAGCCGAAGCAGTAGTAGAACTGCTTGTCGGGGCTGACGCTGAACGACGGAGTCTTTTCCTTGTGGAACGGGCAGCAGGCGGTGTAGTTCTTGCCGGCCTTTTTCATCTGCAGGCGCGAGCTGACAACATCGACGATGTCGGTGCGGTTCAGAAGGTCGTCAATAAAGCTCTGGGGAATTAGCCCGGCCATGGCGTTCTCGTCATCACTGCGTGTAAAAGAGGGCCCGCAAAGTGCTCAAGGCGCGCGTGTTGTGCGGCTCGATCTACTGTCGTCTGCTTGGTCTGTCAGGAAGTGTATCTGCCGAACATTCACTGACGTTAGTTCCGATCAGTGCCCGGCGTAGAAATGTTGCCCGGGAGTCCGGTCTTGGCCATGTGGGGGCCTCGGAAGCTCATCGGTGGGCGCAGCCGACCTGTTGATCGCCTGTTAAAAAATAAGTGTGCTCGTCAGTAGCCTTGTTAGGCTCGTCAGAAGAGACGTGCACCGCTGGCAAAAGAGCCAGTCCTGACGTGTGAAGCAGTTCGTTTCAGTCGCGTGTGCGGCGTCAACGGTGAAGCATCAAGCGATATCCGCAAATGCCAACAGCCCGGCTGAGGGCCGGGCTTGGCAGAAGCTTGCTACGAACGTCTGTGTATTAGTACAGACGAACGGCGCGGCGCTGCTCGCGCTGAACTTTCTTGGCGTGACGCTTAACAGCGGCTGCTGCTTTACGCTTACGCTCAGAAGTTGGCTTCTCGTAAAATTCGCGGCTACGAACTTCAGCCAGAACACCGGCTTTTTCGCAGGAGCGCTTGAAACGACGCAGAGCTACGTCGAAGGGTTCGTTCTCTTTTACTTTGACGGCTGGCATCCAGAGCTACCTTCTTTCATTACCGGGAATCAACGTTCTCGTCGCAAAAAATTCGCGGCTGAGGTCGTCGGTTTTTAAGGGTTGCGGATGTTAACCCCTCATTGCCCGGAATGCAAAGCCTCTGATCGAAAACCGCTAGTCGGGAGGGGGAGTGGCGACTATTATGCGCGCCTTCGAATTCAGCCTCTACAAGGCGCAAACCCATGCTAGTTCTGGGATTAGAAACCTCGTGCGACGAAACCGGTGTCGCACTTTACGACAGTGAACGCGGGCTTTTGGCCGACGCACTGTTCAGTCAGATCGACCTGCATCGCGCCTATGGCGGCGTGGTGCCGGAGCTGGCCAGCCGTGATCATGTGAAACGCATGCTGCCATTGATTCGCCAGGTGTTGGACGAGGCCGGCTGCGTGCCGACCGAGATCGACGCCATTGCCTATACCGCAGGCCCCGGATTGGTCGGAGCCCTGCTGGTTGGGGCCTCTTGCGCCCAGGCGCTGGCATTTGCCTGGGGCATTCCGGCCCTTGGTGTGCACCACATGGAAGGCCATTTATTGGCACCGATGCTGGAAGAAAACCCGCCAGCGTTCCCGTTCGTCGCTTTGTTGGTTTCAGGCGGCCATACGCAGCTGGTTCAGGTCGACGGAATCGGTCAATACACGCTGCTGGGCGAAAGCCTGGACGACGCTGCCGGTGAAGCTTTCGACAAGACTGCGAAGATGATGGGCCTTAATTATCCGGGCGGCCCGGAAATCGCCCGCTTGGCAGAAAAAGGCGTTCCGGGGCGCTATACCTTCCCGCGCCCGATGTGCGATCGCCCTGGCCTGATGTTCAGTTTCAGCGGCCTGAAAACCTCTGCCCTGAACACCTGGCAGCAGAGCGTCAGCGCCGGAGACGACAGTGAGCAAGCCCGTTGCGACATCTCGCTGGCGTTCCAGCAGGCCGTGGTGGAGACTTTGACCATCAAGTGCAAGCGGGCCCTGAAGCAGGCGGGCATGAAGCGCCTGGTGATCGCGGGCGGCGTCAGCGCGAACAAGGCGCTGCGCAGCTCCCTGGAGAAAATGCTCGGCGACATGAAGGGCGACGTGTTTTATGCGCGTCCCGAATTCTGCACCGACAACGGTGCGATGATCGCCTATGCCGGTTGCCAGCGTTTGCAGGCCGGGCAGCATGAAAGCCTGGCAATCAGCGTGCAGGCGCGCTGGCCGATGGAGCAGTTGCCGCCGCTGTAACGGGCGAACGTGAGCCGGGTTCACCGGGCGTATTTAAAAATGCCGTTCGCGCCCGGCAAACAGGTCGCGTAAATTGCCCCGGTGGCGCCAGACGATCAGCAGAGTGAGCACGCTCATCGGCACCAGCGCCTCCGGTTCCTGCCACGCCAGCAACGGCAGGGTCAGGGGCGTGGCGATGAGGGCGGCCAGCGAGCTGGTGCGTGTCAGGTAGAACGTCAGCAGCCAGGCCAGGATGGCCAGCAGCGCCGCCGGTGGGTAGATCCCCAGCAGCATGCCGGCCGCCGTCGCAACGCCTTTACCGCCGCGAAAGCGAAAGTACAGCGGGAACAGGTGGCCGAGCACCGCGCAGACGCCGATCCAGGCTTGCTGTTGCAGCGACAGCCCGGCGAGATCGGCGATCAGCACCGGCAGCAGGCCCTTGCAGACGTCGCCGAACAGCGTGAGTACGGCGAGTTTCTTGCCGGCCAGGCGCAACATATTGGTGGCGCCGGCATTGCCTGAGCCACTCATTCGCGGGTCGGGATTTCCCGTCAGGCGGCTGAGCAAAATGGCGAAGGACAGCGAGCCGAGCAGGTAGGCGAGAGTCGCCAGTAACCAAAACATGCTAACTATTCCGGGCGAGGACGCCCTGATTCTAACGGGGCATCGCGCCCTTGTCGTGCAGCGGAGAAGAGTGCTTGGACAGAGTGTTTATCGAAGGCCTGGAAGTCGACACCGTGATCGGGGCCTACGACTGGGAGCGCGGTATCCGGCAATGCCTGCGTCTGGACCTGAGCTTCGCCTGGGATAACCGCCCGGCCGCTGCCGGTGATGACCTGACCCTGGCGCTGGATTACGCGAGCGTGTCCGCGCGGATCCAGGCCTTTGCCGAGCAGGCGCAATTCCAGCTGGTGGAAACCTTCGCCGAGCGCCTGGCTGAAGTGTTGATGAGTGAGTTCCAGATTCCCTGGCTGCACCTCAAACTGACCAAGCCCGGCGCCGTACCGGCCGCCAAGGGTGTGGGCGTGGAGATCGAGCGCGGATGTCGCTAACTCAGGTTTACCTTGGTCTTGGCAGTAACATCGAGCGTGAGGCCCATTTGCACGCTGGCCTTGATGCGCTGGCGGGTTTCCTGACGCAGATGCGCTGTTCGCCGGTGTTTGAAAGCCAGCCTGTGGGCATCAAGAGCGGGCCATTCTTCAATCTGGTGGTGTCGGCGTATACCGACCTGCCGTTGATGGAGCTGGACCGCCGGCTGAAATTCATCGAGGCCGACAATGGCCGCTACGCCCCGGATCGCAAAGGCTTGCCGCTGGACATCGACGTGCTGCTGTATGGCGAGCTGGTGGGTAACTTCGATGGCCTGATCCTGCCCCGGGCCGAAATCCTGAAGAACGCGTTTGTGCTGTGGCCGCTGTCGTTGATGGCGCCGCAGCGTGTGCATCCTGAGGTGGGCAAGTCATTTGCCGCGCTGTGGCAGGATGCACACATTGACCAGGTACTGGCGCCGGTCGCGTTCGAATGGCGGGATCAGCCGTTGACGCCGGACTCGCTCTTGTAGGCTTTTAGCGCCTTGAGCCGTTCGCGTTTCAGCGCTTCGCCCAGTTCGGGACCTTTGTAGCCTTGTTCCAGTAGCGGTGCGACGGCCACACCTCTGGCCGCCAGCGCCGCACCGCGCAAATAATCTGCTTGTGGATAACTTCTCTGCTCAAGGCCCTTGCGCCCGCGGGCGTCCATCTCGCATGCCACCACAAACTCTTCAAAGCGTTGCGGGCGACGGTAAACGTCGAAGCTTTGCAGCAACTCCAGCAATGTCGAGGGCCTCAGCTCCAGTGCGCGGTGGCCGTGGGTGTGATATTCGCCCACCAGCAACGCCAACTCCTGGCAATCCCTTGGCACCTTGAAGCGTTCGTTCATCGCCTTGATCAGCTTCACGCCGCGTTGCTCATGAGCGATGTGCTGCGGCAACTTATCCACAGGCGTGAGCCCCTTGCCCAGATCGTGCAGCAGGCAGGCCCAGCGGACGGTCAACGGTTGGGCATGGATGGCTGCCTGTTCCAGCACGCTCAATGTGTGCACGCCGGTATCGATTTCGGGGTGATGGGCCTCGGGTTGCGGCACGCCAAACAGTGCGTCGATTTCCGGCATCAGGGTTTTCAGGGCGCCGCAATCGCGCAGCACCTGGATAAACACCTGTGGCTGGTTTTCCATCAATGCGCGGGAAATCTCCTTCCAGCTGCGTTCGGGCGTCAAGGCTTCCAGTTCGCCCGACGCGCTGAGTTCGCGCATCAGTTCCAGGGTTTCGGGCGCTACCGTAAAGCCGAGGCCGGCATAGCGCGCGGCAAAGCGGGCAACGCGCAGGACACGCAGTGGATCTTCGGCAAACGCCGGGGAAACGTGACGCAGAATGCGTGCGTCCAGATCCTGCTGGCCGTGATAAGGGTCGGTCAGGTTGCCCGCGTCATCCTCGGCCATGGCGTTGATGGTCAGGTCGCGGCGGATCAGGTCTTCTTCCAGGGTAACTTCGGGGCTGGCGTGAAACACAAAGCCGCCATAACCCCGGCCGCTCTTGCGCTCCGTGCGGGCGAGGGCGTACTCGTCACCATTTTTCGGGTCAAGAAATACCGGGAAGTCCGAACCCACAGGCTTGTAGCCCAGGGCGAGCATTTCTTCAGTGGTAGCGCCGACTACGACACGGTCGATATCGGTAACGGGGATGCCCAGCAGGCGATCACGTACCGCACCACCGACTTTGTAGATTTGCATGAAAAAGCCTCCATTAGCGGCACAGGATAACGCCTGCGGCCCGCCAATGGAGGCTTTGCCGTTTCACAGATGTACGACTGCCAGGTCCAGGCGGCCGTAATCGTTATCGCCGTGTTCGTTGCGGGGCGGAACATGGTGGGTTTTCATCACCTGGTCGCCTTGCAGCGTCTCCAGGTGGATATCGAACCCCCACAGCCGGTGCAGGTGCTTGAGAACCTCCTCAGTGGACTCTCCCAGCGGTTTGCGGTCGTGCTGCTGGTGGCGCAGGGTCAGCGAGCGGTCGCCGCGTACGTCGATGCTGTAGATCTGCACATTGGGTTCGCGGTTGCCCAGGTTGTACTGCGCCGCGAGGGTTTCGCGGATGGTGCGGTAACCCGGCTCATCGTGGATCGCCGGCACCAGCAGGTCGTCCTTGAGGTCGTCGTCCATGATGCTGAACAGCTTGAGGTCTCGAATCACCTGGGGGGACAGGTACTGCAGGATGAAGCTCTCATCCTTGAAGCTGCTCATGGCGAACTTGATGGTCGACAGCCAATCGCTGCCGGCAATCTCCGGGAACCAGCGGCGGTCTTCTTCGGTAGGGTGCTCGCACATGCGCCGGATATCGCGGTACATCGCAAAGCCCAATGCATACGGGTTGATACCGCTGTAGTAGGGGCTGTCGAAGCCCGGCTGGAAGACCACGCTGGTGTGGGACGTCAGGAACTCCATCATGAAACCGTCGGTGACCAGGCCTTCGTCATACAGGTCGTTCATCAGGGTGTAGTGCCAGAACGTGGCCCAGCCTTCGTTCATCACCTGGGTCTGGCGTTGTGGGTAGAAATACTGGGCGATCTTGCGCACGATCCGCACGATTTCCCGCTGCCAGGGCTCCAGCAATGGCGCGTGCTTTTCGATGAAATACAGGATGTTTTCCTGAGGTTCGGCGGGGAAGCGCGCATTGTCCTTGTCGTTGTTCTTGCCGGCGCGTTTGGGAATGGTGCGCCACAGGTCGTTGATCTGCTTTTGCAGATGCTCTTCACGGTCCTTCTGGCGCAGCCGTTCTTCTTCGGCGGAAATCGGATACGGGCGTTTGTAGCGGTCGACGCCGTAGTTCATCAGGGCATGGCAGGAGTCCAGCAGGTCTTCCACCGCGTCGATGCCGTGGCGCTCCTCGCACTGCATGATGTACTGCTTGGCGAATACCAGGTAATCGATGATCGAGCTGGCATCGGTCCAGGTGCGGAACAGGTAGTTACCCTTGAAGAAGCTGTTATGCCCGTAGCACGCGTGGGCCACCACCAGCGCCTGCATGCAGATGGTGTTTTCTTCCATCAGGTAGGCGATGCACGGGTCGGAGTTGATGACGATTTCGTAGGCCAGGCCCATCTGGCCGCGGGTGTAGGACTTTTCAGTGCTGAGGAAGTGTTTGCCGTAGGACCAGTGGTGATAGCCCAGGGGCATGCCCACGGACGCATAGGCATCCATCATCTGTTCGGCGGTGATCACTTCGATCTGGTTGGGGTAGGTATCCAGGGCATAACCCGCCGCGATGCGGCTGATTTCCCGGTCATAGGCCTGGATCAGTTCGAAGGTCCATTCGGACCCCGTGGATATGGGTTGGCGCTTATGCTCTTTGGCGGTCATGTCACTAACCTGCGCTGGAAGAGTTCACGGAAGACCGGATAGATATCGCCGGCCGAGACCAATTGTTGCTGGGCGAAGGTGTCAGCGAAGGCTTCGCTGATGCGCTCGTATTCGAACCACAGGGCCTGATGCTCGCGCGGGGTGATTTCGACGTAGGTGTAGTACTGCACGAACGGCATGATCTGGTTGATCAGGATGTCGCGGCAGATCGGCGAGTCGTCGTTCCAGTTGTCGCCGTCGGAAGCCTGGGCGGCGTAGATGTTCCACTCGTTGGCCGGATAGCGTTCGGCCATGATTTCCTGCATCAGCTTCAAGGCGCTGGAGACGATGGTGCCGCCGGTTTCCCGCGAGTAGAAGAATTCCTCCTCGTCGACTTCCCTGGCGCTGGTGTGATGGCGGATGAACACCACATCGATCTTGTCGTAGTTACGCTTGAGAAACAGGTACAGCAGGATGAAGAAGCGCTTGGCGATGTCCTTGGTCGCCTGGGTCATGGAGCCGGACACGTCCATCAGGCAGAACATCACCGCCTTGGAACTGGGATTGGGTTGCTTGACCAGCAGGTTGTACTTCAGGTCGAAGGTGTCGAGAAACGGCACGCGATGGATTCGCGCGCTGAGTTTGGCGATTTCGGCTTCAATTTCCTGGATATCGCCGAAGTTGTCCGGCTCTTCGCGTTTCAGGCGTTCCAGTTCCGCCTTGGCATCCCGCAGTTTTGCCCGGCTGCTGCCAGACAAGGCGATACGTCGCGCATGGGCCGAGCGCAGGGTGCGGATGATGTTGATCCGTGACGGGTTGCCTTCGTTGCTGATCCCGGCACGCACGGTCTTGAAGGTGTCGGTACCGGTCAGGTTGCGTTTGACCAGGTTGGGCAGTTCCAGGTCTTCGAACATGAACTCCAGGAACTCTTCCTGGGTGATCTGGAACACGAACTCATCCATGCCTTCGCCGGAGTTACCGGCCTTGCCCGGGCCTTTGCCGCCCGCGCCGCCCTGGGGCCGCTGGATATGTTCGCCGCTGGTGAATTCCTTGTTGCCGGGATGCACGACGGTCTGTTTGCCGCCCCGGCCGTGGTGCAGCACCGGTTCATCGATGTCGCGTCCGGGGATGCTGATCTGTTCGCCATGCTCCATATCGGTGATGGAACGGCGGCTGACGGCCTCTTCGACGGCCTTTTTGATGTGGTCACGGTAACGCCGCAGGAACCGCTGGCGGTTTACCGTGCTCTTGTTCTTGCCATTGAGACGTCGGTCGATCACATAGCTCATGCAGGAGCCCTCCGGGCAGCTTCAAGTTACAAGCTTCAAGCGGCAAGCTGGAAGCTTAAAGACAAGCGGTCGATTGCCAGGCTGTCCGGCGCACCGGGAGCCTGGCATTGCACGCTTGTCGCTGCCTTACTGCGATTTGCGGACCCGCAGGTACCACTCGGAGAGCAGTCGTACCTGTTTGTCGGTGTAGCCACGCTCGACCATGCGAGTGACGAAGTCGTTGTGTTTTTGCTGATCCTCCTTGCTGGCCTTGGCGTTGAAGCTGATGACCGGCAGCAGATCCTCGGTGTTGGAGAACATTTTCTTCTCGATGACCACCCGCAGCTTCTCGTAGCTGAGCCAGGTAGGGTTCTTGCCGTTGTTGTTGGCCCGGGCGCGCAGCACGAAGTTGACGATTTCGTTGCGGAAATCCTTCGGATTGCTGATGCCGGCGGGTTTTTCGATCTTTTCCAGTTCCTCGTTGAGGGCTACGCGGTTGAGAATCTCGCCGGTTTCCGGGTCGCGGTATTCCTGGTCCTGGATCCAGAAGTCTGCGTACAGCACATAGCGGTCGAAGATGTTCTGGCCGTATTCGCTGTAGGACTCCAGGTACGCGGTCTGGATTTCCTTGCCGATGAACTCGATGTAGCGCGGTGCCAGGTATTCCTTGAGGAAGCGCAGATAGCGCTCGCGGGTTTCAGCCTGGAATTGTTCCTGTTCGATCTGCTGTTCCAGCACGTAGAGCAGGTGCACCGGGTTGGCGGCGATTTCGTGCGGGTCGAAGTTGAAGACCTTTGACAGGATCTTGAACGCAAAACGTGTCGACAGGCCGTTCATGCCCTCATCCACGCCGGCGGTGTCGCGGTATTCCTGGATCGACTTGGCCTTCGGATCGGTGTCCTTGAGGTTTTCGCCGTCATACACGCGCATCTTCGAGTAGATGTTGGAGTTTTCCGGCTCCTTGAGGCGCGACAGCACGGTGAACTGGGCCAGCATCTTCAGGGTGTCAGGCGCGCAATGAGCCTTGGCCAGGGAACTGTTGAACAGCAGCTTGTCGTAAATCTTGATTTCATCGCTGACCCGCAGGCAGTACGGCACCTTGACGATATAGATCCGGTCGATGAAGGCTTCGTTGTTCTTGTTGTTGCGGAAGGTGTGCCATTCCGATTCGTTGGAGTGGGCCAGCAGGATCCCGGTGAATGGAATCGCCCCCAGGCCTTCGGTGCTGTTGTAGTTACCTTCCTGTGTCGCGGTGAGCAGTGGGTGCAGCACCTTGATCGGTGCCTTGAACATCTCCACGAACTCCATCAGACCCTGGTTGGCCCGGCACAGTGCGCCCGAGTAGCTGTAGGCATCGGCGTCGTTCTGCGGGAATTCTTCGAGTTTGCGGATATCGACCTTGCCCACCAGTGCCGAGATGTCCTGGTTGTTCTCGTCACCGGGTTCGGTCTTGGCCACGGCAATCTGGTTGAGGATCGAGGGGTAGAGCTTCACCACCCGGAACTGGCTGATGTCGCCGCCGAACTCGGCCAGGCGCTTGGTCGCCCAGGGCGACATGATGGTATTGAGATAGCGCCGTGGAATGCCGAAGTCTTCTTCGAGGATCGCGCCATCTTCCGTGGCGTTGAACAGCCCCAGGGGCGACTCGAACACCGGTGAGCCCTTGATGGCGTAGAACGGCACCTTCTCGATCAGTTGTTTGAGTTTTTCGGCCAGGGACGACTTGCCGCCGCCGACGGGGCCGAGCAGGTAGAGGATCTGTTTCTTCTCTTCCAGGCCTTGGGCGGCATGGCGGAAATACGAGACGATCTGGTCAATGCATTCTTCCATACCGTGGAAGTCTTCAAAGGCCGGGTAGCGACGGATCACCTTGTTCGAGAAAATCCGCGACAAGCGCGAATTGGCTGCGGTGTCCACCAGCTCCGGCTCGCCGATCGCCAACAGCAGGCGTTCAGCGGCAGACGCGTAGGCGCTGCGGTCCTTTTTGCACAGTTCGAGATACTCCTGAAGCGAGAGCTCTTCCTGGCGGGTGGACTCGAAGCGTTGTTGGAAGTGGCTAAAAATACTCATGACGTCGTCACCTCGCTCGATACGTGGAGCCGACGCCGGATCAATCAGTCGATGCTGGCAGCCATTGGTGGACACCAATGGCCGTTTTCCCCCCAGAACACCCTGAAACGCTACCGATGACCCGCACGCCGGTGTACCGGCTCTCCCCTGTTTTGGATGGCCTGCGCTTAAGGATAGTTCGGAATCCGGGAGGTCAAGGCGCGATACGAAATTAGTTTGGCCGCGCCGTTCGTCAGAAACGGCGCGAGGCCAAGCGTCACGCGGGATAGCGGGGTTTGAAAAAAATTATTGCGCGTCGCCTGTGGCAATTTCTGCAGGATAGGTCGCACGCCATAGCTCAAAGCCACCGTCGAGGCTATAGACGTCGGAGAAACCCTGGCTCACCAGGTAGGCGGCCGCGCTTTGGCTGGAGTTGCCGTGGTAGCACGCGACGATGACCGGCGCGTCGAGGTCGGCGGCGCGGATGAAGTCGGCGATGTTGTGGTTGTCCAGGTGCTGGGCACCACTGATGTGGGCAGCGTTGTAGGTTGGCTGGTCGCGGATGTCTACAACCACCGCGCCTTGCTCGCGCAGGGCCTGGGCTTGCTCGGGAGGGATACGTTTGAATTCAGTCATGGCGGGCTCCTTTGGCCTGTATGAAAGCGCGGCTCAGCGCTTTGCCGCGGCCTGCAGTTGTTCGGGAACGGGGGAGTCGCACTGGCAGCTCGAGCGCTCGCCGGTGTCGATGTTCATCAGGGTCATGGCGCCGCCCCATACGCAGCCGGTGTCGAGGGCGAACACGCCAGGTTCATCACACTTGCCTTCCAGGGCTGCCCAGTGGCCGAAGATGATCTTCGTATCACGGGTCTTGCGCTCCTTGTGGGCGAACCAGGGCTTGTAGCCGGGCAGCGCAGTGTCGGCGCCTTCCTTGCTCTTGAGGTCCAGCTTGCCTTCGGCGGTGCAGAAACGCATGCGGGTGAAGTAGTTGGTGATCACCCGCAGGCGCGCGACGCCGGTCAGTTCGTTGTCCCACTTAACGGGTTCGTTGCCGTACATGCCATCCAGGTAAGCGGTGTACAGGTTGTCATCGGCCAGGGCTGCTTCGACTTCACTCGCGCACTTGAGGGCTTTCTTCAGCGTCCACTGGGGTGGAATGCCGGCATGCACCAAGGCGGTGTCGCGGCTCTCGTCGTAGTGCATGAGTTTTTGCCGGCGCAGCCAGTCAAGCAGCTCGGTGCGATCCGGCGCTTCGAGGATTTCCCGCAGGGTATCGCCCTTTTTCAGACGCTCGATGTTATTGCCGGCGGCCAGCAAGTGCAGGTCATGGTTGCCCAGTACGCACACCAGGGAGTCGCGCATGCCATAAAGGAAGCGCAGGGTTTCCAGGGATTGCGGGCCACGGTTGACCAGGTCGCCCACCAGCCACAGGCGATCCTTGGCCGGGTCAAAGGCCACACGCTCGAGCAGGCACTTGAGCGGTTCCAGGCAGCCTTGCAGGTCGCCGACGGCATACGTCGCCATCAGTGCAGGGCTCCAGGCACCGCGAGGCGGAACGGGGCGATGATGGCGTCGAAGTGTTTGCCGTCGTCGGCGAGCATCTGGTAGCTGCCTTGCATGTTGCCGACGCGGGAGGTCATGACAGTGCCGCTGCTGTAGGTGTGGCTCTTGCCTGGGGCGATCAGCGGTTGTTGGCCGACCACGCCGGCGCCGCGTACTTCCTCGACCTGGCCGTCACCGTCGGTGATGACCCAGTGGCGCGACAGCAGCTTGGCAGGCAGCTCGCCGTTGTTTTGCACGGTGATGGTGTAGGCGAACGCAAAGCGGTTCTGCTCGGGTTGCGATTGTTCCGCCAGAAAGCGGGTGACGACGCTGACGTCGATCTGATAACGAGGATCGGACATGCAAGAGGCCTTAAAAGCAAAAGCGGGGGAACAGCGGATGCCGGTCAGTCTAGGCCCGTAGGCGCTGGCTTGCCAGCGATGGCGATCGTGAGTGCGCCATCGCCGGCAAGCCGGCGCCTACTATTTATTCAGCCACTGGCGCAGGCTGAATGGCGAGCTGGTCAGCCAGGCGCACGAAGGCGGCCAGGTCCAACTGCTCGGGGCGCAGGCTGCCGTCGACGCCGGCGGCCTCGATTTCAGCGTTGCTGAGCAAAGCCTTCAGCGTATTGCGCAAGGTCTTGCGGCGCTGGTTGAAGGCTTCGCGCACCACGCGCTCCAGCAACTTGTGATCTTTGGCCGGGTGTGGCAACACCGCGTGAGGCACCAGGCGCACGATGGCGGAGTCGACTTTCGGCGGGGGGTTGAACGCGCCAGGTCCGACGTTGAACAGGTGCTCTACGCGGCAATGGTACTGAACCATGATCGACAGGCGACCCCAGTCACCGCCTCCAGGACCCGCTGCCAGGCGCTCGACCACTTCCTTTTGCAGCATGAAGTGCATGTCGCGGATGATGCCGGCGTTGTTCAGCAGGTGAAAAATCAGCGGGGTGGAGATGTTGTATGGCAGGTTGCCGACCACCCGCAGGCTGTTGGGCGCTGCATTGAGGCTGGTGAAGTCGAACTTCAGCGCGTCGCCCTGGTGCAGGTTGAAATTGGGCATGCCGGCGAACTGCTGGTTGAGGATCGGGATCAGGTCCTTGTCCAGCTCAACCACGTCCAGCTGGCCGCCGCTTTTCAGCAGGCCTTGGGTCAGGGCGCCCTGGCCCGGGCCGATTTCCAGCAGGCGGTCTTCGGCCTGGGCATGGATGGAACGCAGGATGCGATCGATCACGCCAGCGTCGTGCAGGAAGTTTTGCCCGAAACGCTTGCGCGCCCGGTGTTGGTAATGCTCGGTCATATACGGGTCTCGGCCATCTGATAGGCGGTTTCCAGGGCCACGTGCAGGCTGCCGGTATCGATCTTGCCGCTGCCTGCGAGGTCCAGGGCGGTGCCATGGTCGACGGAGGTGCGGATGATCGGCAGGCCCAGTGTCACGTTGACCGCGGCGCCGAAGCCTTTGTACTTCAGCACGGGCAGGCCCTGGTCATGGTACATCGCCAGCACTGCGTCGCAGTGCTCCAGATATTTGGGGGTAAACAGAGTGTCGGCAGGCAATGGGCCGCGCAGGTCCATGCCTTCAAGGCGCAGACGCTCCAGGGTTGGTTCGATGATGTCGATTTCTTCATGGCCCAGGTGACCACCTTCACCGGCGTGAGGGTTGAGCCCACAGACCAGGATGCGTGGTTGGGCGATGCCGAATTTCTGTTGCAGGTCGGCGTGCAGGATGCGTGTCACACGCTCCAGTCGCTCGGGGGTAATGGCGTCGGCAATCTCGCGCAGGGGCAAGTGAGTGGTCACCAGCGCCACCCGCAGGTCGCCCGTTGCCAGCATCATCACCACTTGTTCGGTATGGGTCAGCTCAGCGAGAAATTCGGTATGCCCGGAAAAGGCGATCCCCGATTCATTGATCACGCCCTTGTGCACGGGCGCGGTGATCATTCCGGCGAAATCCCCGTCGATGCAGCCTTGGCCGGCCCGGGTCAGGGTTTCCAGGACGAAGGCAGCGTTGGCCTTGTCCAGTTGCCCGGCGACGACCTTGGCCGCCAGCGGGGTATCCCACACGTATAGGCTTTTGGCCGGTGCCGGAAGGTCAGGCCAGTTACCTGGGCCCACCGAGAGCAGATCGACGGCCACGCCCAGCTGAGCGGCCCGCTCAAGGAGCAAGTCGCGGCTGGTAATGGCAATCAGGGGGTGTGGCTGGGTGTGCGAGGCGAGCAGCAGGCACAGGTCAGGACCAATGCCGGCCGGCTCGCCGGGTGTCAGTGCGAAACGCTTGGGTGTCACTGGGCTGCCTGGTCGGTGCCTGTTTGGTCGGCACCAGGAAGCTTGTTCTCTACGTAGGCTTCGTCACGGATCTGACGCAACCAGGTTTGCAGCTCTTCGTCGTATTTGCGGTTACGCAGTACGGTCAGGGCTTGCTGCTCGCGGGCCTGGGTGGTGTTGTCAGTGGCGCGACGGCCAAGGACTTCCAGCACATGCCAGCCGTATTGGGTCTTGAACGGCTTGGACAGCACGCCTTGCGGGGTCTTGGCCATGACGTCCTGGAACTCTGGAACCAGTGCCTTCGGATCGATCCAGTTCAGATCGCCGCCGTTAAGCGCCGAACCCGGGTCTTCGGAATAGCTCTTCGCCAGTTCGCCGAAGTCTTCGCCCGCTTCGATGCGGTCATAGAGCTTCTGGGCCAGTTCCTTGGTTTGGGCTTCGGTACGGATCTCGCTTGGCTTGACCAGGATGTGACGAACGTGAACTTCGTCCTTCATCTGGGCTTCTTCGCCACCGCGCTTGCCGAGCAACTTGAGGATGATGAAACCGCCTGGCGTACGGGCAGGCTGGGTGATGCCACCGACTTCCATGGCACTCAGCTCGCGGTCGAACGGTGGTGGCAGTTGCGCGGCTTTACGCCAGCCCATGTCACCGCCTTCGAGGGCGTTGTCGCTGCCGGACTGGGCAATGGCCATCTGGGCAAAGTCGGCACCTTGCTTGAGACGGTCATAGATAGCCTGGGTTTTCGCTGCGGCAGCATTGAGCTGTTCAGCGTTGGCGCTGTCTGGCGTAGGCACCAGAATGTTCGCCAGGTGCAGTTCTTCGGAAAGCTGCATCTTGCCAAGGTCGGAGGCGAGGAAGTTCTTCACTTCCTGCTCGGACACCTGAATCCGTTCGGCCACGCGACGCTGACGTACACGGCTGATGATCATTTCCCGGCGAATCTGGTCACGGGCGTCCTCATAGGACAGGCCGTCGTGAGCCAGGGCTGCGCGGAACTGATCAACACTCATGTTGTTGCGCTGGGCGATGGTGCCGACAGCCTGGTTCAATTCTTCGTCGCTGATACGGATACCGGAGCGATCGCCGATCTGCAGTTGCAGGTTTTCAACGATCAGGCGTTCAAGCACCTGCTGGTCCAGCACGCTGGTCGGTGGTACGCCGCCGCCACGCTTGGCGATGGTTTGCTGAACTTCCTTGACCCGTTGGTCCAGTTGGCTCTGCATGATCACGTCGTTATCGACGATGGCCACTACCTTGTCCAGCGGTTGAACCGCAGCGTGAGCTGCGGCGGTACCCAGGAACAGCGCGCCCAGCATCAGCGGGCGCAGACAATCAGAAAGCTTGGTCTTCACGTTCACGATAACCTTCAATGCCTTTGTCGAGGAAGCTCTCTACCTTGGCGCCGGTCAGGCCGCCGAGTCCTTTAAGGACGATCTGGAAGAAGAGCCCGTGGTCACCCTTTTCGTTCAGCGGGGCGATCTGGCTGTATTCGTCGTTGGAAACCCAGTAACGGTTGATGACGCGCAGTTTCCAGCAGCAGTTGTCGTACTCGAAACCACCGAAGGCTTCCAGGGTACGGTTGCGGGCATAGTCATACTGCCAGCGGGTGATCAGGTTCCACTGCGGAACGATCGGCCACATCATCGAGAAGTCGTGTTGCTGGATTTTGTAGTAATCCTTCACGAAGTTCGGGTCGCCTGGCTGCCCGTAGTCGCCACCAAACTGCCATTTGCCGGTCAGCTGGTTGTACACCACCTGGTCGTTGCGATATCGGTAGCCGACGTTGATAACCTTGTTCGGGTTGTCTTCCGGCTGATAGTGGAACATCGCGCTGCCGGAACGTGGGCTGTGGCTTTCCGGGTCCCAGTTGTAATCGGCAGTGGCGCGCCAGTCACGGTTGAAGCGGAACTCGTAGTCCAGGGCGATTGGCGAAACATCAGACTGTGCGTCCGCACGGTCCGCGGCCAGGATGCCCGGCAGTTGAACTTCGCGGTTCTTGAAGTACACGGCCTCGCCGATGCTGACGCGTTGGCGTTCGAAGCCGTTTTCTTCGATCCAGCGGCTGGTCACGCCCAGGGACAGTTTGTTCTCGTCGCCGATGCGGTCAGTACCGCTGAAGCGGTTGTCACGGAACAGCGACGCGTAGCTGAACGAGTACTCACCGCTGTCGAATACCGGGATATCGCCCTGGTCCTTGTTCGGTACATACAGGTAGTACGCACGAGGCTCCAGAGTTTGACGGTAGTCTTTGCCGAACAAGTTGGTGTTGCGGTCGAAGTACAGGCCGCTGTCGATGCTGGCAATCGGAATTGCACGGTCTTGCGAGCTTTTGAAGGTGCCGCCAGCATAAGGGTTGGCTGCAGTTGACGCGGCTTGCGCTGCGATAATCTGGTTTTTGCCGATGCTGTCCAAATCAAGATCGTACTTGGTATAGACGTACTTCAACTTTGGCGTAATAAAACCGTAGGTCCAGTTCATCGGGTAGTCGACTGCCGGCGCAACGTTCAGGCGAGTACCGTTTGCACGGGTCAGGCCGGTTACGTAGGTGTCGAGCCGCGGCGATACGAGCCCGTTTTCATCCGTGAAGCTTCCGTTCTCCAAGTCCCGATCAAAGCGTACGGCTTCGGTCTCGTAGGTGAAGTTCACCCCGCCTGGATGGTACGGCAGCGTGCCGTTGAAGGTGATCTGTGGCAAGCGGTCATACGGCGTGATCTGGGAGATCGTTGCCAGCTGGTACGCCTGCAGGTTCAGCTTCGCCTGGAAGGTATCACCGCGATAGGTCACCGAACCTTGCTGGTTCACGTAGTCCTGGCTCTTGATCCCTTCCTGATAGGACTTCAGATCCTGGAAGTAATAAGGGTCGCTGATGTTGGTGTAGTCGACCTGGGTCAGTACACGCGAGTCCAGCCCGCCCTTGTGCTGCCAGTTGATCATGTAGCGATCTTTTTCGTAGTCGGTCTGGCCTTTACGCTCGCTGCTGTCGTCGTTCAGGTACGCGCCGCCGAACTGGCCTTCGCTGGACTTGGTGAGGTAGCGGAATTCGCCTTCCATCAACAGGCCGCGCTTGGTCATGTATTGCGGGTACAACGTGGCGTCGTAGTTTGGCGCCAGGTTGAAGTAGTACGGCGTAACCAGCGTGAAGCCAGTCTCGCCACCGGTGCTGAAGCTCGGCGGCAGGAAGCCGGATTGACGACGGTTGTCGATCGGGAAGTAGATGTACGGGGTGTAAAGGATCGGAATGTCCTTGACCCGCAACGTCACGTTGGTCGCGGTACCGAAACCGGTGGCCGGGTTGAGCGTGATGTTGTTGCCCTTGAGCTGCCAGGCGTTGCTGTTCGGCTCGCAGGTGGTGTACGTACCGTCCTTGAGACGGATGATCGCGTTCTCGGCACGCTTGGCGTACAGGGCGTTACCGCGGATGCGCGATTTGTGCATCACGTATTCGGCGTTGTCGACCTTGGCGGCGCCGGTGTCCAGCTGGACTTCAGCGTGGTCGCCCACCAGCAGGGCACCGTTGTCGCGCAGACGGACGTTGCCGTTCAGCTCGCCACGGTTCTCGGCCTGGTACAGGTTGGCCTCGTCGGCCTCGACCTGCATGCTGCCCTGGCGCATGACGACGTCACCGGCCAGGGAAGCAACTTGTTGTTCCTGCTCGTAACGAGAGACCTTGGCGCCGATGAAGGTCGGCGCGTCGCTCTTATTCGTCTTGTCGTTCATGCCAGGACGGATCGGCTCGATGTACGCGCCGGAGCAGTACGGGCCGGTTTCGGCCAGTTGTGCGGCGGTGAGCTTCTCGCGAGGGACCCAGTCCAGGTGGCTATAGTCGGCGCTGCGCGAACGCAGGCCGCGGCCCTTGGCTTCGGTGACCAGAGCGGTCTGCGGCACGGCCTCGGCGGTGCCGCCGGACTCGCCTTGCGGCGTGCCACTGGCAGAGCTGACGGCACTGCCGTCATGCACCGGGCGCGGTGGCAGCGGGGCTGCGGCCGTTTTCGGCGCGCAATCCCAGGCACCCGAAGCAGAGACTGAGCAGTCATACTGTTCCGCGGCGACCACGAATGAGGTGGCGAAAGGTTGCATGGCCAGCAGACTGCCGGTTACCAGCAACGGAAATTTTCTACGAAACGCGGGGGATTTCAATGCCATCTTATTAGTCCGGGCTTCCTGCGTGCCATCTGCCCGCGGTGTGGGCCGCACGCCTCTCGATGGTCTGAAAAAGATGCGTGATAATAAAGCATGACCCGCTTGACGGCTAGCGCCGTCGGAGACCCTTGTAATGCCCGACCAAGATCTACGTTTGCAACAGCTGAAAGTCTGGCTTGATGAGCAATTGCCAGGCCTCTTTACCACCCAGGGCTGGGGTGTCGTACCCCCGGCCACGTTGACTGCGGCCAGCAGTGACGCGAGTTTCAGGCGTTACTTCCGGTGGGAGGGAGGAGGTCGCAGTTTTGTCGTGATGGACGCTCCACCCCCCCAGGAAAACTGCAAACCTTTCGTCGATATCGCTCATTTACTCGGTCAATCGGGAATAAATGTTCCGAAAATTTATGCGCAAGATCTGCTTCGCGGCTTTCTTTTGCTGAACGACCTGGGGAAAAAAACCTATCTGGACGTGATTACGGCTGAAAATGCCGATCAATTGTTCGCCGATGCCATCGACGCATTGCTGGCTTTCCAGCAATTGCCGATGGAAGCCCCGTTGCCCAGTTATGACGTCGCGCTGTTGCGTCGGGAGCTGGAATTGTTTCCTGAATGGTACGTTCGCCGGGAGCTGGGCATCGAGTTTGACGCCCGGCAGCTTGGCCTGTGGCAACGCGTCAGCGAACACCTGATTGACAGCGCCCTGGCCCAGCCCAAGGTCCTGGTGCATCGCGACTATATGCCACGCAACCTGATGATCAGCGAGCCGAACCCCGGCGTGCTGGACTTCCAGGACGCAGTCTACGGCCCGGTGACCTACGACATCACGTGCCTGTTCAAGGACGCCTTCCTCAGTTGGCCGCAGGCCCGCGTGCGGGAATGGCAGCGCGGTTACTGGCAGCGCGCCGGCGCGCTGGGTATCCCGGTGCAGGCGGACTTCGAGGAGTTCCTGCGGGCGAGCGACCTGATGGGCGTGCAGCGTCACCTCAAGGTGATCGGCATCTTTGCGCGCATCTGCCACCGCGATGGCAAGCCGCGCTACCTGGCGGACGTGCCGCGCTTCTTCGCTTATATAGAGGCGGTGCTCGCGGACCGGCCAGAGTTGAGCGAACTGGGTGAATTGCTGGCGAGCCTGCGCGTCGAGGCGGTGGTATGAAGGCCATGATCCTGGCCGCCGGCAAAGGTGAGCGGATGCGCCCGCTGACCTTGCACACGCCCAAGCCGCTGATCCAGGCCGGCGGCAAGCGCCTGATCGAGTACCACCTCGAGGCGCTGGCGAAAGCGGGCTTTACCGAGATCGTCATCAACCATGCGTGGCTTGGCCAGCAGATCGAAGGCTATCTGGGCGATGGCTCGCAGTACGGCGTACGCATCCAGTACTCGGCCGAAGGCGAGCCGCTGGAGACCGGCGGCGGGATCTTCAAGGCCTTGCCGCTGCTGGGGGACGAACCGTTCCTGGTGGTCAATGGCGACATCTGGACCGACTACGACTTCGCCAGCCTCCACCAGCCACTGGATGGGCTGGCCCACCTGGTGATGGTCGACAACCCGCCGCACCATCCGTCCGGTGGTGATTTCTACCTGAAGGACGGCGCGCTTCATGATGCCGCCGCCGGTGCCGATAACCTGACCTTCAGTGGCATTTCCGTACTCCACCCCCAGCTGTTCGCGGGTTGCAGTGCGGGTGCCTTCAAGCTGGCGCCGCTGTTGCGTGACGCCATGGCGAAAGGGTTGGTGACGGGGGAACACATGAACGGACGCTGGATCGATGTCGGGACGCTGGAGCGTCTGGCGCAAGTCGAAACCCTGCTGACAGCGGGGCACTAGGATGTTGTGGCCAGGGACTCTGATCGGAGCCGGGGCGGGCTTTGCCATTGCCAGCATTCCGGGGGCCATGTTGGGCGCACTGCTGGGCCAGGCGCTGGACCGGCGCCTGGAACTGCAAAGCTGGGCCCAGTTACGCGAGCGCCTTGGCGGCCGGCCGGCGTTGCGCAATGACGAACTGCTGTTCGTGTTGCTCGGTCGCCTGGCCAAGAGCAACGGCCGGGTGGTGGACGGGCATATCCAGCAGGCGCGCCAGGAAATGCGCTCGCTGGACATGGCCGAGCCGGCCCAGCGCCGTGCGATTGCCGCGTTCAATCGAGGTAAATCCGGCTCGGACCGGGTACGCAGTTACCTGGGCGTGCTCAAGGCCCAGCCCCATGCGGCGGAAGGTGTGCTGCGTGCCTGTTGGCGCATGGCCTGGGCGGACGGCAAGGCCAGTACGGCCGAGCGCGAGTTGATTGAACAATGGGGCAAATGGCTCGGCTGGACGGTCCAGCAGATCCAGGCGCTGGCGGCTGACTATGAGCCGGAGCGCAAGCCGTTGGCCAATCGTGGCGGGGCTTATCAGGAGGCGTTGCGTATTCTGGGGGTGACGTCGACGACGGAGCCCGCGGTGATCAAGCGTGCCTACCGGCGCCTGCTCAGCCGGCACCACCCGGACAAGATTGCCGGCAGTGGCGCCAGCCCCGCACAAGTGCGCGAGGCGACCGAGCGCACCCGCGAGCTGCACAACGCCTACGCGCTGATTCGCGAAAGGCGAGACTTTCGCTAACAGAATTATCAGGCGCTGCTTTTTTATGGCGTAAACCGGATCAACTGTGGGAGTGGCGGTGCGACGATTCGACTTGCTCGCGAATGCGGTGGATCAGTAACAGATGCAGTGACTGACTCACCGCATTCGCGAGCAAGCCCGCTCCCACATTTTGTTCTCCAGTGTTTTTGAGATTTACGATCAGTCTCCGGGATTTTGCGGGCTCAGCCACCCGCGAATCCGCCGGTACAGCTGCTCTTGCCCTGCCTGGCTGTTATCGGGGAGGGCCTTCAACGACACCTGCTTGTAGCTATCATTCTTCAAACGCTTGCTGGCCTGGGAACGTTCCTGGGCCGCTTTGCGTGCCTGGGCGTTGTCCTGGTAGAAAAAGTCTGCCGTGGCCAGCTTCAGTTTCGGTGCCAGTTGTTGCAGGTCCGGGGCACGGCCCGCCGGGGTCTGCCCGGCCACCATGACAAATTTCTGCACCTGCGCCGGTTGTTTTTCACTCAGGTAACGCGCGGCCCACCAGGCGCCGGTGCCGTGGCCGAGCAATACGACGC
Organism: Pseudomonas sp. P7779; assembly: GCF_013386315.1. NCBI lineage: Bacteria > Pseudomonadati > Pseudomonadota > Gammaproteobacteria > Pseudomonadales > Pseudomonadaceae > Pseudomonas > Pseudomonas sp. P7779. Next base: position 111,718 of record NZ_JACARZ010000039.1, read on the forward strand.
TGCGGGCATTCTGGGTCTGGGCGAAGGCGAGGGCGGCGTCAATGCGCGCGAAGATTCGCGTGGCGTCGGTCTTGTCTTGTTCATCGGTGCCGGGAACCACGGCCGGGTCAGTGCCTTCCGCTTCGGCGCTGGCGGCTTGCTCCACGGGTTTGGCGACGGTGCTGGCGTCTTTGCTGCTGGTCTCCACGGTCGCCTTGGGCGATTCGATGACGCGGGGTGGCAAGGTGTCCAGGGTCAGGTCCGGCAGCGACAAGCTCAGGGTGCCCCAGGAAGCGTCCGGCAATTTCTTGCGCAACGGCGCGATTGCTTGAGGCCAGTCAGCACTTTCGCCGTTGCCCGGGACGATAATCACCACGCCTTCAGGCTCACCGCTGTTGGCCGGCTTCCACAAAGCCAGGAAAGAATCGCTGCCTGCCTGCAACTGTTGTTGTTCCTGCTGCGGGATTTGTCGTTCCAGGGCGTTGGCTTCTTCCTGGCTGCGCTCCGGCAAGGGCTGGCGCACCACTGGCTTTTCCGGGGCGGGAGCGGGAGTGTCGGCGGCCTCGACACAAAAGGCGCTGGTAAACAGCAGCGACAGGCACAATGCTGGCAGTGCCGAGCGGTGGGAAAGTGGCATCGTTGATTTCCGGCCAGAAGTGATTCCGGCAGCCTAATGGGTTGGTCAGTATTTGTCAGTGATATGAGACGTGGATCATGGATTTTCGCTACCTGCTGGTTATCGGCTGTATATGCTTTCCCTTGATCGCGGGCGCCGTGCCTGCGCCTGCCACTCACGAGGCGCAGCTCGATGCCGGCCAGCGCGAATGGCTCGAACAGCATCCCGACCTGCGGGTCGGGCTGGTGTTACAGGCGCCTTATGCCCAATACGATCGGCGCTTGCAGCGGCTGTCCGGGGCCAATGTCGAATTGATGCAGTGGTTGGCCAAGGCGCTGAATATCGAACTGACCTGGCGCAACTTTCCCAATCAGGAGCAACTGGAGGCGGCGGTGCGTGACGGCGAGGTCGACCTCGCCCCCGGCCTGCTGCAAACCCCGGCCGGCCTGCGCCTGTGGTTGTTCTCCGATCCGTATATGCGGGTGCCCCAGCACATTGTCGGGGTTCGTGATGGCAGCACCGCAGTCGACCTGGAGAAACTCGACGACCAATCCCGCGTCGCCGTGCGCATGCCCAGCGCAGTGGCGGATTACCTGCGCAGCACCTACCCGAGTCTCAACCTGCAAGGTGTGCCCATGGAGCGCCAGGCCCTGCAATTGCTGGTGAGCCAGCAGGCGCGGTATGCGGTGGTGGATGAGGCGCAATTGAGCCGGTTGTCGGGCGAAACCGAGTTCGCCGGCCTTGCCGTGGTCGGCGATATCGGCCTGCCGCAATTGCTGCGGGTGGCCACGCGGCGCGACTGGCCCGAGCTGGCCGATATCATGCAAAGCGCCTTGCGCGCGATTCCCGCTCGTGATCTGGACCAGTTGCACAGCCGCTGGCTGCAGCCCAAATACCCACGGGTGACCGAGTCCCCCGGCTTCTGGCAAAACCTCACGTTGCTGCTGGGCCTGCTATTGCTCGCCAGCCTGGCCGTGGTGTTCTGGCAGCGCCGCCAGCAACGCGGCCTGGAGCATAATCTGCTGGCCGCCCGCGAAGAAAGCGCCGCCCGCGCCGCGGGTGCCGAAGCCTTGCGCCTGACCCAGTTCTCCATCGACCAAAGCACCGTCGGTATCCTCTGGGTCAATTGGGACAGCCATGTGCGCTACGCCAATCAGGCGGCGGAAACCATGCTCGGCTACGCCCCCGGCGCCCTGATCGAACGCCCGCTGATCGAATTCGACCCGACGCTGACCATGGACCGCTGGCTCAACCTGTGGAAGCGCGCCCGGGCCAGCGAAGACGGGCCACAGAGTTTTGCCACCAATTGCCTGCGCGCCGATGGCAGCGTATTGCCAGCCGATGTGTCCCTGAGTTTCCTGCGCTTTGCCGACGGCGAATACCTGGTGGTCTACCTCAACGATGTCACCGAGCGTCGCCGGGCCCTCGCGGCCTTGCAGGAAAGTGAGGCGCGGCTGCAAGGGATCGCCGCCAATGTGCCGGGGCTGGTGTTTCGCCTGGAGCGCTTGCCGCGCAGCGAGGCGATCGAGTTCGCCTACATCAGTCAGGGCAGCGAGGGCCTGGTGGGGTACGCGCCGGAAGTGCTCAGCCATCCGGCCATGGGCATTCGCAGCCTGGTGCATCCCGACGACCGCGCCAGTTATCACCGCACCCAGGACCAGGCCATCGAGACCGAGAGCAATTGGGCCTGGCAGGGCCGTATCCTGACCCGCCTGGGCGAGCAGCGCTGGGCCGATATCAAGGCCGTGACCCGGCGCCTGGAAGACGGCGCCGTGGTTTGGGACGGAATTGTCTGGGACATCAGCGAGAGCAAGCGCATCGAGTTGGAGCTGGACGCCTCCCGCGCGCAATTGCGGGAATTGTCGGCCCACCTGGAAACCGTGCGCGAGGAAGAGAAGGCCCGCATCGCCCGGGAAGTGCACGACGAGTTGGGGCAGATGCTCACCGTGCTCAAGCTGGAGACCTCGATGTGCGAGCTGACCTACGCCCAACTGGATCCCGGCCTGCACGAGCGGCTGAACAGCATGAAGCGCCTGATCGCCCAACTGTTCCAACTGGTACGCGATGTGGCCACCGCCTTGCGTCCGCCGATTCTCGATGCCGGGATTGCCTCGGCGATCGAATGGCAGGCCCGGCGTTTCGAGGCCCGGACGCAGATTCCGTGCCTGGTGCAGGTGCCGGATAATCTGCCGGCGCTGAGCGACGCCAAGGCCATCGGCCTGTTCCGCATCCTGCAGGAGGCACTGACCAATGTGATGCGCCATGCCCAGGCGCATACTGTCGAGCTGACGCTGGTGGTGGAGGGCGCGCACTTGCGCCTGACCATCAGCGACGACGGTGCAGGTTTCGTCCAGGCTCCCGGGCGCCCTGTATCGTTTGGCCTGGTGGGCATGCGCGAGCGGGTGCTGATCATGGGCGGGCAGTTGAGCCTGGACAGCGCATTGGGCGAAGGCACCACCCTGAGTGTGACGGTGCCGCTGGATTGATAACCAAAAGAAGAGGACATCCACAGTGATCCGTGTACTGGTAGCTGAAGACCACACCATCGTTCGCGAAGGCATCAAGCAACTGATCGGCCTGGCCAAGGACCTGCTGGTGGTGGGCGAGGCGAGCAATGGCGAGCAGTTGCTGGAAACCCTGCGCCACGTGCCTTGCGAGGTGGTGTTGCTGGACATCTCGATGCCTGGCGTCAACGGCCTGGAAGCCATCCCGCGGATCCGTGCGCTGAACAATCCCCCGGCGATCCTGGTGCTGTCGATGCACGACGAAGCGCAAATGGCCGCCCGTGCGCTGAAGGTCGGTGCCGCCGGCTATGCCACCAAGGACAGCGACCCGGCGCTGCTGCTGACCGCGATCCGCAAGGTCGCGGCGGGCGGGCGGTACATCGACCCGGACCTGGCCGACCGCATGGTCTTCGAAGTCGGCCTCACCGATTCCCGCCCATTGCACTCGTTGTTGTCGGAGCGCGAGTTCTCGGTATTCGAGCGCCTGGCCCAGGGCGCCAACGTCAACGACATCGCCCAGCAGTTGGCGTTGAGCAGCAAAACCATCAGTACCCACAAGGCGCGCCTGATGCAAAAGCTCAATATCACCTCCCTGGCGGAACTGGTGAAGTACGCCATGGAGCACAAACTCCTATAGCGGCATACCTGTTTGCGACTACCTGCCGAGCGCCGCGCTGCCCGGTCTTGCTGCTTGTAGCGTGGGGTTTGTAACTGCTCTGTTCTATCCCCGCCATCCGTGTAGGGCAATCCCTACCCCAAACCTTCCATCCTGCTGATGCCAATCTCTCCGGGCCCCCGATTTGCGCGGCCTTGCCCTGGGACTACGCTTGTTCCACGGCAGTCCAAAACAAAAAGGTGCGGGTATGAGCGAGGTGGATTCAAATGATGTGCTGGTCAGCTTTCGTGGCGTGCAGAAGAGCTACGACGGCGAGAACCTGATCGTCAAAGACCTCAACCTGGAGATTCGCAAGGGCGAGTTCCTGACCCTGCTCGGGCCGTCCGGGTCTGGCAAGACCACCAGCCTGATGATGCTCGCCGGTTTCGAAACCCCCACCGCCGGCGAGATCCAGCTGGCCGGCCGCTCCATCAACAACGTGCCGCCCCACAAGCGCGACATCGGCATGGTGTTCCAGAACTACGCGCTGTTCCCGCACATGACCGTCTCCGAGAACCTGGCGTTTCCGCTCTCTGTACGCGGCCTGAGCAAGACCGACATCAGCGAGCGGGTCAAGCGTGTACTGAGCATGGTCCAGCTCGATGCCTTCGCCCAGCGCTACCCGGCGCAACTCTCCGGTGGCCAGCAGCAGCGGGTGGCCCTGGCCCGGGCGCTGGTGTTCGAGCCACAGCTGGTGCTGATGGACGAACCCCTCGGCGCCCTCGACAAGCAACTGCGCGAACACATGCAGATGGAGATCAAGCACCTGCACCAGCGCCTCGGCGTGACGGTGGTGTACGTGACCCACGACCAGGGCGAAGCACTGACCATGTCCGACCGGGTGGCGGTGTTCCATCAGGGCGAGATCCAGCAGATCGCTGCCCCGCGCACCTTGTACGAAGAACCGAAAAACACCTTCGTCGCCAACTTCATCGGCGAGAACAACCGCCTCAATGGCCGCCTGCACAGCCACACCGGCGACCGCTGCGTGGTCGAACTGGCGCGCGGCGAAAAGGTCGAGGCGCTGGCGGTGAACGTCGGCCAGGTCGGCGGCCCGGTGACCCTGTCGGTGCGCCCCGAGCGCGTCAGCCTGAATGGCTCCAGTGAAAGCTGCGTCAACCGATTCTCCGGGCGCGTGGCCGAGTTCATCTACCTGGGCGACCACGTGCGGGTGCGCCTGGAAGTCTGCGGCAAGACCGATTTTTTTGTGAAACAACCGATCGCCGAGCTGGACACAGCCCTGGCGGTCGGCGACGTGGTACCGATTGGCTGGCAAGTCGAGCACGTTCGCGCACTCGACCCACTTCTAGAGGCGAATTGATCGCCCCCTTGCTTCACCAACCTCGCACGTGGAGAGAACAACAATGTTGAGATCACTGAAATATTCCGCCCTGGCTCTGAGCTTGATGGGCGCGACACAGGCCATGGCAGGCCCTGATTTGACGGTGGTGTCCTTTGGTGGCGCGAACAAGGCGGCGCAGGTCAAGGCCTTCTATGCACCGTGGGAAAGCGCGGGCAACGGCAAGATCGTCGCCGGTGAATACAACGGTGAAATGGCCAAGGTCAAGGCCATGGTCGACACCAAGAGCGTGTCCTGGGACCTGGTGGAAGTGGAGTCGCCGGAACTGTCCCGTGGCTGTGACGAAGACATGTTCGAGCCCTTGGACCCGAAACTGTTCGGCAACCCGGGCGACTACGTGAAGGGCGCGATCCAGCCGTGCGGCGTGGGTTTCTTCGTGTGGTCCACGGTGCTGGCCTACAACGCCGACAAACTGAAAGCACCGCCAGGCGGCTGGGCCGATTTCTGGGACACCAAGAAATTCCCGGGCAAACGCGGCCTGCGCAAGGGCGCCAAGTACACCCTGGAATTCGCCTTGATGGCTGACGGTGTGGCGCCGAAGGATGTGTACAAGGTGCTGGCCGGCAAAGATGGCCAGGACCGTGCGTTCAAGAAGCTCGATGAGCTCAAGCCGTATATCCAGTGGTGGGAAGCGGGCGCCCAACCGCCGCAGTACCTCGCTTCTGGCGATGTGGTGATGAGTTCTGCCTACAACGGCCGGATCGCTGCCGTGCAGAAAGAAAGCAATTTGAAAGTGGTGTGGAACGGCGGGATCTACGATTTCGACGCCTGGGCCATTCCAAAAGGCCTGGCCAAGGACCGTGCTGACGCGGCGAAGAAGTTCATCGCCTTCTCGGTGCAGCCGCAGCAGCAGAAGACCTATTCGGAAAACATCGCCTACGGCCCGGCCAATACCCAGGCGGTACCGTTGCTGGCGAAGGACATCCTGAAGGATATGCCGACTACCCCGGAAAACATCGCCAACCAGGTGCAGATCGACGTGAGCTTCTGGGCGGATAACGGTGAGCAACTGGAGCAGCGCTTCAATTCCTGGGCTGCCAAGTAACCACCGCACCCAGGGTGGATGGGCTTTTTGTGGCGAGGGGGCTTGTCCCCCGTTGGGCTGCGAAGCGGCCCCAAAACCAGCCACCGCGGTCAGTCTAATAAACCACAGTGGCTTTACTGGGGCTGCTGCGCAGCCCAACGGGGGACAAGCCCCC
>NZ_JACARZ010000004.1:0-75156 GCF_013386315.1 Pseudomonas sp. P7779
GGCGGGGTTAGTCGGGGGTTACGGTGTTACGAGGCGCAGTCGGCGGTTTTCCGGTGCGTTGATGATGCGTTGGTAGATCAGGCTGACCGGTACGGCCCAGGTCATTCCGCTGGCCGGGTCCGTGATGACAGCCACGGCACCGGAGCTTGCATCGACGTCCAGCTGGTGGCGGTCGTTGTTGGACTTGAGCTCACCGTAGGCGCGACTGATCAGTTTTTCAGCCATGTGCAAAGGCACTTCCAGGCTGCCCACCAAGTGCTGCACCGCGCGGCAGAAAAGCAATTGATCGTTGCCGAGGTACTCGGTCTGGTGACGTTGCAAGAAGGACAGGCCAGCGGTTTGCATGGTTGCCTGGTATTCCTGGTAATCGGTATCGGTAGCAGTATTCATCACGCACCCTCCATTTCCATTTGGTCCAGCAGATCGGGTTGATCATTAGCGGTTTTCATTGCCTGGCGACGAATGACCACATCTGCAACCGGGAGGCGCACAGCCGGGTTAGGCATGCCGCTGGGGCTAAGCTCGTGGGTCATTTGAAATTCAGCACGCACCGCCCAGCCGCAGGCCTCGTTGGTGCATTGCATATAGGTGATGCGCAGGAAAATGTGCTGGCCTTCGCTGGTGCGGATGCGCATCCGGCTGTGGCAGTGAGGGCACACCAGTTTGTAGGTACTCACTAGACCGCTCCCTGGCTGTAAAGCTGGATAGTCGCGAACACCTCGGCGTAACGGGCCGACATGTAGGTGACAAGGGCGGCGATGATCGCGTCGGCCTCGCGCTTTTCAATGATCCCGTCATCCAGGGCAGCAGACATGATCTGGTCAACCCTGCCGCGCTTGGCCGAGGCTTTGAGCGAACGGGTGTACAGCTCAACGTTGTCCAGGGTTTCCGGGAGGCTCAGCGGTACGAACATGCCGCCGTACATTGAGGCGATGTAGTCCGGTAGGAAGGTGGTACCGGCAACTTTCTCCAGGCGATGAATATGCTCGTCGGTCAGCGGGCGACTGCCGGCGTTCTCGTAGGCCTGGTTGTCGAACTTCTTGAGCGGCATACCGAGGTCTGCCGATGCGTAAGACCGACCGCCAGGGTAGGCGCCGATAACGGCCATTACGACGCTCTTTCTGCTGTCTAGAACTGGGCGTTTCATCTTCTGGTTTCCCCTTGGTGCCAGAGGCCCTAGTTTGTTATCACGCAATCGGCGCCGGTTTGGGGCGGCGGCGTAGTGATCACGCCGTCCTTGATTCCCAGCAGGACAGCGGCACGGTGGGACTCCCCCCGACGCCCGCGATTCTGGCCGCTAAGCACCGCATAAACGGTGCTGGGGTTCAGTAGGTGCTGTTCCGCAAAGTCCTTTACCGTCTGGCCGCGCCTTTCAAGGGCGTCACGCGCTAGATGGCGAGCTTGCTCGTAGGTGTAGGCGTTGGGCATAGTGCAGTTCCGTGCAATTTTATGTGGTGACACGCAAAGAATGATGCACATATCTGCACTTGTAAATAGCGGAGATGAAGAAATTTGCATTATTCAGTGGAAATAGGTGCTCGGCTTCAAGCTGAGCGAAAGCGCTTGGGCCTCAATCAGGATCAGTTCGCCGATGCTGTTGGTGTCTCCAAACGGACGCAGGCGGCTTATGAAGCGGGCAACACTGACCCGTCCTCTCTTTACCTCCATTCGGCAGCCTCAAAGCTTGGGGTCGACGTGTTGTTTGTGGTGACAGGCGTCGCTACGCCTCGGCCAGTTGAAGGGCTGAGTGTGGGAGAGGACCGCTTGGTAACTCAGTACCGATCATTACGAGAAAATGACCAGCAAGCTGTGGATCGTATCGTCGGCGCTATGTGGGAAATGACAGCGCGAGAAAAAGAATAATCCTTCAGCGAACTCCGTAGAATCCGCACGGGACTACGTATTGCTTTCCGAGGAGGCTCGGTAACGTCGATTCAACTATGCACTTGATGGAGTAATGAGCATGTTGGATCAAAGTGGAGATAGCCAGGATGATGAGAACGCTATCGAGCCTTCCAGATTGACGCATGATGAAAAGAAGCTTCTTACGCTTTATAGGGAAATGTGTGACATCGACCGGCGTTACATTCGCCGCGTGGCTGAGGCGTTAACCGCGACCTCCGGTTGACCTTGTAGTCAAGGTCTTCAGCCCAGGCTTTTTGCCTGGGCTCCAGTTAGCAGACAGGTGCATAGTCGCTGAGTGGGTTTGGTGTTTAAGGGATTAAAGGGAGTAGGGATCATGCGCAATATTTGTGTCGCAGCAGGGATGTTGCTTCTAAGCGGAACCGCTTGGGCCAATGACGAAGCCATTGCCCAGCATTGCAGCGGCGAGTGGCCCACTGATCGCGAGATGTACACCTATTGTGTTGGGGAGCAGCGTAAAGCTGTGCGAAACCTCGCCAAATACTCGGGATCCATCCGTGCTCATTGCGAAACCGAGTGGAAAACCGACTACGAAATGGTGGTGCACTGCATCAAAGAGCAGCAGGCCTCTCAAGGGGCGGTCGCCCGCGCTCCTCAGGATGAAATTTCAACTCGCTGTGCCCGCGAGTGGCCCAATGAATATGACATGCAAGAGCACTGCGCCAAAGAGCGTAGGACAGCGAAAGACAACATTGAGCGTAACTATTCGGGTCTTCTGCGTCGCGCCTGCGAGCGCCAATGGGGTACTGAGTATGAAATGGTTGAGCATTGTATTGAAGAAGACGGGCAGTAATTTGCGGTTTTTTGACCGTCGTCCCGTTCAAAAAATATTAAAAATGCATAAGGAAGGATTCTATGGAGCTGCGACTTACAAAATTTGCTGACGTTAATTTTAATGATGTTTTTTTTGATTCATTAAAACAAGATTATGCAGAGATTCCAGTTTGGTTTGAAAAGAAAGCACAAGCGGGGGACAGCGCATACGTTTTTTATGGGGATGCCGGCGCTATAGATGGATTTCTTTATCTAAAGGTAGAGGATGGCGTTGTTTCGGATATTAATCCTCCACTACCTTACGGACGTCATGTGAAAGTTGGAACGCTAAAGATTAACGCGCATGGGACCAAGTTGGGTGAGCGGTTTCTGAAGAAAATATTTGATTACGTAGTCGCTTCTGATGCACAAGATGTATACGTAACGGTGTTTGAAAAACATGGTGGATTGATATCTCTCTTTGAAAGGTACGGTTTTGAGAAGCACGGAAACAAGGTCACGCCGAATGGGGTGGAATGGGTGCTTTATAAACAACTTTCAAATGTGCCTGGAGATATAACCAAGAGATACCCCGTCGTTTTGGCAAATGGGCGTAGAAAGTTTTTGCTTACGATCTATCCTGAGTTTCATACTCGATTGTTTCCTGATTCAATATTAAATAACGAAGACCCAGAAGCGATAATTAAAGATGTATCGCATACTAATAGTATTCATAAGGTTTATATATGTAAGCTCTTTGGTGCTGACCAGTTGCGCTGTGGTGACGTAATTGTAATATACCGTACCGGTAACGAAGTCACGCCAGCTTGGTACAGTGCAGTGGCTACTTCAATATGTGTTATACAAGAAGTCGTTTTGCTCAGCATGTTCAGAACTGTTGACGATTTTCTGGCATATTGTTTGCCGTTTTCTGTGTTCAGTGAGGAGGAGCTACGACGGTTTTATAGGGATGGAAAATACCCTTATATTCTTCGTTTCTCTTATAATTATGCGCTGCCAAAGAGACTGAATCGTGCTACTCTTGTTACGAATTGTGGGATGGTTGACAGTCGTTGGGGCTGTACTGAGTTAAATGATAGGCAGTTTTCTCATATACTTGAGCTGAGTGGTGCAAATGAAAATATTATTATCAATTAAGCCGGAGTTTGCCGAAAAAATTTTTCAGGGAGAGAAGCGGTTCGAATTTCGTAAGAATATTTTCAAGCGCTCGGATATAAGCAAGGTTGTGGTTTATGCGACTATGCCAGTCGGTAAGGTTATAGGGGAATTTGATATTGATGGTGTGATTGAGGGTTCCCCTAAGAAAGTCTGGGCTGAAACGAAATCTCATGCAGGGATAACCTCCAGGTTTTTTAGTGAGTACTTTACTGGTCGACAGCGCGCCTTCGCAATTAAAGTTGGTGGAACACTTCGCTACGAACATCCATTGAATTTATCTGATCTTGCTGAAGGAATGGTGGCCCCACAATCTTATAGATACTTGTGAAGCTTTAACTCCGCAGACGGGCCCCAAATTTTGGGGCCTTAATTTTTCGCATCTTGAGCTCGTTTCCATTCTCTGGTGACTGCTCTTTTCGCAGATGCTTCAGTTGCATACAGCCATCGTAATCGTCTCGGCTTCTTCTGATCCCCCGTTGTAATCATCTTCTCCTTTCCTGTTGTCTGGTCGCGGTAGTACGCGATGATCCCCGTGTAATCGCCTTTGTTCTCTTCTGCCAGGTCCTCAACGTTGTCCTGCGGTAGCTTGCTTTCCAGCTCGAGGCTAACCGTATACCCGCCATCCGCAGTGAGGCTGTGCTGCACGTTGCCGCCGTACCAGATGATTTCGTCGATTTCCGCCTTTACGCCTTGCAGCGTGTAGACCAGTTCGGGGATCAGATCCGGTCGGCCCATTGCCAGGGTGTAACTGAGTGTGGCACTGCCGCGTTGCAAGCGCCGGAACTCGGCACGAGCGGCGCGCAGGGCTGACTGCTGGTCGCTGTAGGTGTGGCGCAGGTCTTTGAGGTTATCGCCGTCGCCGGCAATGGCCTTCTGTTTTTTGGCACTGTTCACGTCGTAGTAATAGGCGCGCACGCCGTCGTAGCTGTCGCGGTCGGCTTGTAGGTAGCGGTGTTGGTCACCGTCGGCGCGGGTGAGGGTGATGTGCGGCAGGTCCAGGCCGCTGGCCGTCTTGCCGCCACCCGCCGGCAGGCACAGTAGGCAGCCCGCTTTCACGCTGGCCACCGCGTCGAACTCCTCGCCCAGGCGGCTGATCAGGTTGGCGTCAGACTCGTTGGCCTGGTCGAGCTGCAGGATGGGCAACCCATCCAGAGCGCCTGCGATGGTCGCGGTCAGGCCGTTGCCGATGGCGATATCGCCCAGGACGACGCCGAGGGTGGTGTTGCTCCAGCTACGCTCCCGTTTGGTTTTCAGGCCCTTGCGCAGGTCTGCCGATCGAGCACGGATGCTGAGTACGTCCGGCGCGCCGCTGTGTTCGGTTTCGTCGACAGTGTAGGTGCCTTTGTCCACCAGGCCGGTATCACTCCAACCCAGCCACAACCGCAATACCGCACCTTTGGGTGGGATCGAAAGCAGACCATCGTGGTCGCTGAGGGTGATGCTGAGTTGGTCGGCCTCGACGCCGCGATTGTCGGTCAGCTCCAGGCTCATCAGGCGAGGGCTGATCAGTTGGGCGATGTCCAGACCGTCGACGGTGAGCCGGAAGGCGGGCACGGGATAGGCCGCGTCGCGGACGTAGCGCTCAGCGGTACTGCGCACGTAGCCGGTGACCTTGGAAAAGATGGAGTCGATCATAGCAGGCCTCGCAAGATGTTGACGCCAATGCTGGTGCCGGCGCTGAGCAGATCGATGCGGTCGTCGTCGATGCGCTTGAGGCTCAGGGTGAACTCAATGCGCCGTGGCGTGCCGTCCTTGAAAAAGAAGGTCTTGTTCTCGCTCAGGCTCTCTATCACCCACAGGCCGTATATCCGCCCGGTGCCTTCGACCATGGGCCAGGCCTTGCCGGTGTTCGCCATCAGGCGTATCGCGTCGAGGCTTAGGGCGCTGCCAGCCAGCTCAGGGAATATGATGCCGGGGAGGGTGATGGCATCGTCGCCACGACCGACGAATTGCCGTGCGGGCGCCGCGCCGATGCGATTGTTGCTGGCATGACGCCAATCGGTTTGGCGTTGCAGCTCCTGGTAGGCGGCGGTGGAGAGGCTGAACACGAACATGCCGAGGGCCATCATCATGGTGGTTATTCCAGGTCAGAAAGTTTGCTGCGCTGACGCGCTTTCTTTTCGTTTTCGATGCGTGCCATCAGTGCACGCACGCTCTTTTCCAAACTTTGCATGTCCGTGCCTGGCCCCGCCGTAATGGTGAATTCGTAGGTGTCGTGGCTGTCGTAGACCGCAGCTGCGGGCGCGCTGCTGATCGGTGGCACAGTGTCCACGGAAAACGCCGACACGGCTGCTGTGCTCAGTGCCTGAGTGCCCGCCGCTGTCATCTGCTTGCTCATGGTGGTCAGGGCGTCCAATGGGCCTTTCTGTCCACCTTCCAGGCCCTGTGTCAGGCCTGCCATGGTGAACCCTCCCAGCTCTGCGAACACCCGCGACGGGCTGTGGATGCCGAGTTTCTCCTTGAACCAACCAATGCTGGCATCACCGATAGAGCTGATGGTGTTTTTCACGGCGCCGAGCCCGGCCGTCAGCCCATTGATCAGGCCGTTGACGATCATGCCGCCGAATTCAGTGAAGCGGCTAGGCAGCTCGATGCCCAGGTAACTCAGCACACCGGCAAATGCCTGGTAGAGCAGGCCGAGCGGGCTGAAGTTGACCAGGGTGGTAATGATGCCCCCAATGCCACCGTCGAACCCCGATTTGATTTCGTTCCAGGCGTTGGCGAAGTAGGTTTTTACCGCGTCCCAGTTCTTGTAGATCAGGTACGCGCCGCCGGCCAGTGCAGCGACAACAGCAGCGATGACCAGGACAATCGGGTTAGCGGAAAGCCCCCACAACGCTATGCCAACCGTACGAAGTGCGGTCACTAGGTGACCAATCAAAATCCCGCCCAGCGTTCGCAGTACCGTGCCGAACACCTTGAAAATACCGATGATGCCGGGCAGGCGAACACCGAACATGGCCAGGCCGAAGCGTAGGAACAGGAACGGCCCCAAGATGCCGGCGAGTGTGAGGGCGAGCCCGCCGAAAACCGCTGACAACACCACCACACTGGCTACGATCTTCAGCAAGGTCGCCGTCAAAGTCGGGTTGGCTTTGACCCAGGCATTGACCTTGTCTAGCACACCGCCGATGGCGTCCATGACGTCGACCATGGTCGACCGTACGGCTTCGCCCGCGCCGCTTTTGGTGTTGAATAACTTGTTCTGCAGCACTTGCCAGCGACCTTCGATCGCATCAGCACGGATATCCATTTCCCGCTGCATCGATCCATTGGCTGCGGCGTCATTCACCAGGTCGAGCTGACGTTTCAGTTCGTCCAGGTTGTTGACCAGCTTGCCGGCGTCCTTGCCGAATTCTTTGCCGAATATCCGCGTTGACGCTTCTGTCTGTTGCTCAGGCGACAGCTTTTTGATCCGCTCAAGGACACCCATCATTGTGCCCATGGCGTCCTTGCTCATTCCGCTCTGCACAGCCTTTGAGTCAAGGCCGACCATGGCCATGCCTTCCTGGAACTTCTTGCTCTGCATGGTGGCTATGGAAAGCTCACGGACCATAGCCCTGGAAGCGCTCGCGGCGACTTCTGGTGCCGAACCCAGCGACAGGAACGTACTGCCCAACGCTGCCGCCTTGCGGTAGTCGAGCTTGTCGGCTACGTCGCTCATACGGGTCAGCGTTTCAATGATGTCGCCACCCTTGGAGCGGGTGTTGTCGTCCAGGTAGTTGAGTGCATCACCCAACTCGGAGATGTTCTTGATCGGTACCTTGTACAAGCCGGCGATCCGGCCCATGTCCTCGCCCACCTGTTCCGCTGGCAGATCGAACGCCACGGCGGCAGTGGCCGATACCTTTGCCATGGTCAAAAGGTTTTCTTTGCCCTGAATACCGGCCCGGGCCTGCGCTTCGACTAGGGCTGCGAACTCGGTGGTGGCAATAGGCATTTCGTTGCTGGCCGCTTTGATCGCGTCCGCAAATTCGTAATAGGTGGCGGTGAGTTTGCCGTTGTCGTCCCGCGCGCCGTCGACCTGCTTGGCTACGCCCATCATGGCGGTTTCGAAGTCGACGTATTCCTTTACCACGCCGATGACTGGGCGGCTGGCTGCGTACGCAACGCCCAAGCTGGAGCCCCCGGCCACGGCCGCGTTGCCCGCGAACTGCTTGCCCTTGTCGTAGCTGCCCCGGGCCATGGCCGCGCGCTTGTGCTGGGCGCTCAGCTCCGCCATGCGCTTGCCTTGCGTGCTGACGCTGGCGTTGGTGGCTATGATCTGCTCGCGCAGCTGGCGTTCGTGGGCCACCAGATTTTTAGTGCTGATGCCGGCGTCATTGAGCTTTGACCGCAGGCCTTGGAGTTGAACGCTCTGCTGCTGGTGTTGCTGCTTGAGCTTTGTGGCCTCGCGTACTGCTGACTGAAACTCGCGCGTCATTGCCCTGGTCGGCGCGCCGGTCGCGGCAAACTGCTGGCTGAGGCCTTTGACTTTATCGCGTGCCGCGGTGAGCGCGGTGCCGGTCTGGTCGGCGGCGGCACGCTGAGCGCGCCAGGAGCTGACGTCTTTCTGTTGGGTGTTGAGTTCTTTCAGGCGGTCGCGTGCAGCCTTGAGCGCGCGAGCGGTCTCAAGGCTGCCGTTGTTGATTTGCTTCAACGGGCGGGTGGCTTTGTCGATGGCATCCAGCACCACCTGTAGCCGCAGATCATTTGCCATCGGTGGAACTCCGCACCCTGGCACGCTCGCGCCAGTCCATCAGTTCTTGCAGACCCAACTGATCCATGTCAGCCGGTGCCCAGTGAAAAACCACCGCCAGATCGGCCATGGCCTCCTCTACGCAACGAGGGATGCATCCGTCTTCGTCGATTTCTGTAGCAAAAAACCGGTGATCTTCGTGCTGAGCGCGACCAGGTCGGCGGGGTCCATGGACGTAACTTCAATGGTGGTGAGGGTCGGCGAGCTGATGCGCGGTAACACCTTGATCAGGCTGTTGACGTCCATCTGCAGCAGCTCGGCCAGGCTCACGCCTCGCAGCTCGCCCGAGTTGGGTTTGCGCAGGGTGATGCTATCGATGGTGCTGGTGCCACGGCGGATTGGGGTATCGAGGATGACGGTGTTTTCGTCAGTCAGTGATTGAACGTCAGGTTGTTCGGTGGCTGCGGTTTTCATGGATAAAGCTCCTGGTGAGGGGCAAAAAAATACATGGCGATTGGAGGTCAGAAGCCCAGGGCGTTGCGCTGTTTCTCCAGCATGTCGACGCCGCCGACTTTCTCGATGAAGTTGAGCAGGTCGATTTCGATGATTTCTTCGTTGTCCACCGTCAACTTGTAGTAGGTGCAGGTGGTGGTCATCGAATGTTCGGTGTCTTCGCCTGGCTGGGCGTCACCCATTTCGATGGTTTCGTGCCGGCCGCGCACAACGATTTCCACGGCGCTGACTTCGCCTGTGTCGTCCTGCTCATAGGCGCCGGAAAAGCGCATGGCGACACCCGACGCATTGACCATGCCGAATTGCTTCAGGCTGATCAGGTCCAGCCCGCCGGTCTTCCATTCCAACTGGATACCGTCGTCGGAAAAACCGAGGTCAGCCTTGACCGGGCCGTTCATGCCACCGCCGCGAAAGGCTTCCATCTTGCGGCCGAGGGCGGGCAGGGTGACGGACTTCACCACCCCCCTGTAGATGTTGGCGTCGTTGAACAACATGAGGTTCTTGAGTTTGCGTGGCATGGCCATGGCGGTGTTCTCCGGGTGTTTGGCAGCGGGTCAACTCCCCTTTCGGGGAGCCCCGGTTTAGCCGTTGATCTGGCTGGCGAACTGCATCAGGTATCTGTCGGTAATACGCTGGCGCAGCGTGAGGTCTTCCAGGGGCGGCACTGGCGTGTAGTCGTAATCGATCGTCAGCTTGCCGGCCTTGAGGGTGTCTTTGTCGTTGATATCTTCCGGGTACCAGGCGCTGCCGCCGATCAGGTAGCCCTGCGCAACCAGCTCGCGAAACTTGGCGTTGATGCCTTCAAGGATGTCCCGCACCAGGGAGGCGTGCATGGGCTTGTCCACAGCCCACATGTGCGCCTCGGCCATGGTATCGGCGAGGATCTGCGCGGTACGGGTGTAGTTTTCGAAGGCGAACAGCGGATCGTCGCTGCAGGTACGGCTACCCCAGAAGCGGAAACCACCCTCGTTGATCAGGGTCGTGACCTCGTTGCTGTTGAGGTAGTTGGCGTCGGTGGCCGGGTTTTGCAGATCCCAGAACACGTCTGCGCTGATGCCGGTCACGCCGTTGATTGCAACGTTGGAAAGAGTCTTGTGCCAGCCGGTTTCCTGGTCGATTTTTGCCCGCAGGCCCAAGGCGCGGGCCACCGCCGACGCGGTAATGGTCGCGCTGGTGACCGTGTCCCAGTTCTGGAACTCCGGCCAGATCACCATGACCTCACGGGCGCCGAAGTTTTCACGGTAAGCGACCACTTCTTCCTTGGTTTTGCAGTCCCACGCACTGACATAGGCGAAGGCGCGCAGGTCCTGCGCAATCGGTACCAGGGCGGCGGCCACCGGCTGGCTGTCAAGACCAGGTACGCCGAGAATGCGTGGCGTCATGCCCACACGGGCCTTGGCTGCGAGCAAGGCTTTCATGCCGGTGTATTTGCCATCGGCGGTGGTGGTGCCGATCAGGGCAGTGGTAGTAGCGGCTGAGTCTGCGCCTTCCTTGACCCGAACCACGATGGTGTAGGGCTTGGTCTGATCGGCGATGGCTTGGAGGCTGGACGCCAGAGTGCCCTTTACGCCGGCTTTGGCGATGGCGCTTTGCACGTTGGTCAGCAGTACCGGAGTGTCCAGCGGGAAAGCGAGCGGGTCCGCATCTTCAGCCGTACAAACCAAGCCGATGACTGCGGTGGGAATGGTGCGAATGGGGCGGGTGCCGTCGTTGAGTTCGATGACCCGCACGCCGTGGAGATAGTCTGAACCGGCCATGGGTGGATGCCTGCGCTGTGATGGAATGACAGTGCACAGGCTGCCGCGCGCGCGGCAGTTCGGCGAGTGGTGGACGTTGTAGGTGGACACGCTACAAGGCGCGCCACCTTTCGATGGTTGTTATTGAACCTGCTCATCAAGCCAAGTGGGCGCGATAGGGCGATGCGTGCTATCCGGGAATTCCGGCGATTGCGGCCAGTCGCGCAGTGCCTGCATGAACACCAACAGCCCTCCGAATTGCTCGGCGGTGAGCGTTGTCGGCGCGCCAATTTCGAGCTGATCGCGGTGCCGGTCACGCAGCCATGCCGCAGACGTCAGTACTCCATCACGCCAAGCGCGTTCGGCCTGGGCTACGGCATCGGGGTCAACCGGCGGTTCGACCAGCTCAAGCGAACCATCCTCGGACACTTGCGCGAGCAAACCGCGCGATATCCCTGCCAGCAGCTCCCTTCGCTGTGGCTCGGTGATTGCAATCGCGTCGGTCGGAATCTGCTTTTTGCTATTGAGCGCAGTGTCGAAGAAACCACGCTCTGAGGGGCTGTAAAACGCTGCCATTGGTGTACCTCTTTATCGGCCAAGCGCCAGCCAAGCGATGTCGCCTGCTGACTGGGTGTAGTTGTTCTGAACCCGGATCACAGACCTCGACACGTACCCAGCTCCAGGCGTAAATGCTGCCCCGGTAATCATCGTCGTAAAGGCCATGAAGGCTCCCACCCACATGATTTCGTTCGGGAACGTCACGGAAAGGGATACGTCACGACCAGGGCCTTGCGACGTACCGCTGTTGGTCGCCTGTCCAACCCCGACCGCTAACCCCCATTGCAGGATCCATCCGCCCAGCCAGGTCGGCATTGCGATGTGGCCATTCGCGCCAAGCACCCATGAAACGCCTGCCCGTAGTTTCTTGGACGTGACGGCCTTTGTGTCGTCAACGCCGGCATTTACTTCGGGTTGTGTGGCGAGCTGTATAACGCCCAGTACACCCTCTTGAGCGGCCTGCCACAACGCGCTCAAGCGGGTGGCGAGGGTTAATGGGGTGACTATCGTCGTCGGTTCAGTACCTGTGTTAACAGCGGTCTGCGACGCGATACGGGCGATACCAGCAAAGCTCGTTGTCGCCTGCACAACTTTGGCCGCGATTGCCTGCCAGACCCGTAGCGCTGTCATCGGCTTGGTCGTGTCAGAACCTTGCTCAGCCTCTGTTTGGCTCGCCGATGCGATGCCGTAGCCAGACAAGGTGTTCGGCAGGCCTGTCAGTGCAGCAAAGGGCACAGAGTACAAACCAGCCCCGCTTCCCGTGATCGTGCCGCTGATCTCAACGACCCCCTCCGACTTGATCCGGATGCCCGGGCCGATGGACCAGGGGTCAGTCCCAAGCCCCAAGAATGCAGTCTTGAATATGCCGTCAGAACCACCGTAAAAGCCCATTCCTCCTCTGATTTCTGTAGGCGCTCCAGCGAATACCCCCTGTGCCCATGCCGAGGTATTTCCGTGGGTGAGATAGAGTCTGCTGCTCTCTGTCAGTTGGACATTTCCTTGCAGGCTGCCGCCATTAATCGACAGTGCATCGGTGATCCCGGCCGCAGCGAGCGTAGTCGGGTTCGTGCCGGCAATGACCCGACCATACTTGTCGACAGTAACCTTGCCATATGAACCCGCATTGACCCCCGTGCGCCCCACAGCCATTTCGAAGGTAAGCGCAGTAGTGCCCAGGACGATTGGGGCATCGGTTACCAGTTGCCAAACGCTGTCGCCGTTGACCGTGCCCGTCTCGACGCTCACAAATAGACCAGGTGTCACCTCGATGCTGGTATCTGCATCCTCGGCGCGTTTCCACAGGCCAGTTGAGGAAACAACCCACAGGCCGTTGTCCTTGGCCGTCACTTGATTCTTCACCAGCACGCGAGCCCCAGCCTGCAACGCCACGCCGTCAACAGTCTGAAGGCCGCTCAACGTGGTGTTGGCAGTAGTGGCTACCAGCACGGAGTGCTTGAAGTCCTGCTTCGCCTGGGCCTCGATGATGGCGGTGTCGACATACTCGCGTGTGGCCAACACAACGCTGGGGTCAATCTTTAGCTCGATATTCGCGGTGTTGCTGACGATCAGGTTGATTCGAATCACCTGTGTCCGGCCTGATCCCTGGGCAAGCAGCGGTTTGAAGGTCGGCGCGCAGTTGGCAACCGCGACCATGTCGCCGTCCTTGTCGTAAAGGGCCAGCTCACGTACCCACCAGCCGCCAACGCTCTCCGGGATGACCTGCTCGGCAATGATCACGCTGGCGTTGGCTGGATCAACCTTCACCTGATTCAGGGGGGCACGTCGGCGCTCATTGATCAGCCTGGTTTGCGAACTGCTGGGGATAGGGTCGGTGCCATTGGCATCGCCCACGCCCATTTGGGCAAATGTCCATGCTGTGCCGAGGGCATCTGCATTGGCCTGCTTGGCCCTGCCGATGTCAATGAGGATCGCGAAAAACTGGCTGTTTTGGTCGGTCATGAGTGAATGTCCATCGTGTCGATATGATGTTCGCGGCCACCGATGCGAATCACACCGCTGACGTCAATGTCGCGCTGTGTCGGTGGGTAAACGCTGAGTTCGTCGCCTTCGTACACGCTGGCCCCGATAAACACCGTGCCGGTGCTTTCCAGGCTGATGGCCAGGCCTGTCAGGTGACGGGTGACGGGCTTCGCGTCATCGATCAGCCAGGTCAGCTCCAGGTACATTTCTTCGGTGATACCGGTGTCCAGCACGCCGACCTTCAAGGCAAATGTGCCGGGTACGCCCTCTGGCGCCGTCTGCCACCACTCCATCACCTCAATCAGGTAACCCAGCGGCTCGACCACACGCCGCAATGCACCGATGGTGCCCTTGTGAGCGTGGATGTAGCGGGATGAACGAATGGCCGCGCGTTTAGTGGCCTCGGCCCAATTGCTATCCCAGCGGTCGACGGAAAAGGCCCAGGCCAGGTAAGGCAGCAGCGGCACAGGGCAGGTGTTCGGGTTGCACAGCTGTCGCAATGGGATGGGCACCCGCTGAATTTGCGCGAGTGCCTGTGCGGCCTGGCGCTCAAGCAGCGTGGAGTTTCCGGGCAGCAGGTGCTGAGCGCTCATTACTCGGCACCCCGGGTGACGGTGACGCCAGTGCAGTAGGGCGCCTGGGCTTTGGTCGCGACAATGTCGACCCAGTTTTCCAGTTCAACCTTGCGCACACCTTCGACATGCAACGCGGCGTGAATAGCGGACTCCGACACTTCCATTCCCAGGCGCCGACGCTGGCTGACATAGATCAGCAAGCGCTGCTCAGCTGCTGCCAGAATCGGCTCAGACTCAGGACCGCTGGTTAACAGGTAGAGCCTGGCTTTGACCTGGTAGCGGATGATCTGCGCGCCTTGGACGGTCAGGCGGTCAGCCACCGGGCGACGGTCATCGTCGCTCAGGTACGTCTTGACGATGGCAAGCAGGTCGGCGGGTGCTGTGCCATCACCCAGCAATGATTGAACGGTGATCACCGCCACGGCAGGGGATGGACTTTCGGCTGTGGCGTCGGCAACGCGGCCATCTGCCCCTCGGGCATGGAAAATGTAGCTGTTGCGTGGCCCGGCGGTGCTCAGCCCTTCCCAGGACATTTGTGCCCGCTCGCGTAAGCTGTCGTCGCTCTCCATCAACCGCGCTACGGGCGGGTTTGCCAGCGGCTTGGCTTCTTGGACTACCAGGCGCGTGACGTTGAAGTTGCCCGCCAATTGGTCCAGATCGGGACCTTTGGCCAGGGCCAGCAGGTTGGCAATCGACGCCTCGTTGACCCGCTGGCGCCAGATGGTTTCGCGGTAGGCGTTTTCTTCCAGCAGCTTGGTCAGCGGCTCCGATTCCATTTCGAGGCGCGCGGCAATCTCGGGCTGTTCTTCAATCGGCCACAGACTGATCATGTAGGCCTTGCGTTCCGCCAGGATCAGTTCGTAGTCGATCTGCTCGACGATCTGCGGCGCCGGGAGCTGGCTGAGGTCAATCGCGGCAAAGGAGTTCATACACTGCCTCCCAGTTGCAGCGGGATGCTCAGGCTGAATGTCTCGTTGCTGTCGACGACGCTGCCTTCCACGTCCAGCACGGACTGGCCTTGCAGATTTGCGCCGACGAACTGAATGCGGCTGAGGCTGATCCGCGGTTCCCAGCGCATCAGCGCCATGACTGCGCCCGAGTACACCCGCAAGCGGGTGACGTCGTTGAATGGGTGGTCCACCAGCTCGGGCAGCAAGCTGCCGTACTCTCGGCGCATCACCCGGGTACCGATGCGGGTGGTGAGGATGTCGGTCATGGACTGGGTGATGTGGTCCAGAGTGCCGATGGCGCCGCCGGTTTGTCGGTTCATTCTGGTTTCCCCGTCTTGCCGTTGCCTGGCATCACACTGCCGTGGGGATGGTTGACCAGGCTGATGCCGGCGGCGACCACGTCTTCGGAGACGGTCACAAGGCCGACCACGTTCTGGTTGCCCGTTTGGTTGTAGTCGCCCTGGTGATTTATAGGGCCGATGATATTGATCCCGCCCTTACTGACGATGCTGGTGGTGCCGCTGTCGGGCAGGGTGGCATTCAGGTGGTGGGCGACACTGTCGTACTCGATCACCGCGCCGTCGGCGTAGGTGCGTCGGTGCAGGCCAGGGCGGTTGCCGTTGGCGGGGATATGGTCGCTGGGCAGGCCGGTGATGACGACGCCGTTGGCGAGCTGGCCAGAGGGGCTGAACAGGATCACCTGTTCGTCAACGGTGGGCGGGTCCCATTCGCGGTCGGAGCCGGCCCGCAGGGCGAGCCACGGCAACCAGGCGGTGGTGAGTGCACCGGTTTTTACCTGCACGCGCGGGGGCTCCATCTGCACGGCGGCGATGACGCCGAAGCGGATGAGGTTTTCGAGCATGCGGGAGAGGGCGGCGAATTCGTTCATGGCGCCGATGGTGGCGTTGCGCGCATGAGAGTGCAGCTAAACCTATTTGTATTATGCTGTGCTACAAGCATGGCATGCTGCCATCGTCTCAGCACTGCAAGTGTCTTGAAGCCGCCAAGCTTAAATTGATCAGTGTTTATTTTTAGATTGAATTTTTAGGGTGGGGAAGCATGGATAAGCGATATCAGGTTTTTGTAAGCTCAACTTATTTGGATTTAAAGGATGAACGTCAGAGTGTTACTCAAACTTTGATGGAAATGGACTGTATTCCAGCGGGCATGGAACTTTTTCCGGCTGCTGATGAGGATCAGTGGACCTTCATTCAAAGGGTTATCGATGATTGTGATTATTATCTCCTGATAGTAGGTGGTCGGTATGGGTCGGTAAGTGATGAAGGGATTAGCTATACCGAAAAGGAATTTGATTATGCAGTAAGTAAAGGCTTGAGAGTGGTCGCATTGCTACATGGTAATCCTGACGTGTTGCCTCTTGGGAAGTCAGAGGTTGCTCCTGAACAGCGTGATAGACTTTCTTTGTTTCGAACTAAGATTTCTACGGGGCGGGTCGTAAAGTTTTGGAATGACGGAGCTGAACTTCCAGGCTTGGTTGCGTTAAGCTTGGCTAAAACAATTAAGCTGTATCCGGCTCAAGGTTGGGTGCGAGCAAATGAAGTATCTAATGAGGGGTTGTTGTTAGAGATTAATGATCTTAGAAAGTTGAATGATAGTTTGATGGCGCAAATTCAGGATCTAGATTCGCAAGTGGCACCAATTTTTGATATTCAAGATTTGGCGGGTGTTGACGATAATTTTCGGCTGAATGGAAAATATTTTAATAGTTACGGCAGTAATTCAGATTGGTATGTGGTGTTCTCATGGAAGGAGATTTTTTATTATGTTTCTCCTTATTTGGTAGGTGGTGGAGATCCCAGCGAAATCAAACGAGTTTTAAAGGAGGCTGC
The DNA here is from genome assembly GCF_013386315.1 of Pseudomonas sp. P7779. Classification (NCBI taxonomy): domain Bacteria; kingdom Pseudomonadati; phylum Pseudomonadota; class Gammaproteobacteria; order Pseudomonadales; family Pseudomonadaceae; genus Pseudomonas; species Pseudomonas sp. P7779. Next base: position 16,696 of record NZ_JACARZ010000004.1, read on the forward strand.
ATGCGCAAGATATGGCGTGGATCTGGGGATTAGCACCTTAGAAGATCAAGATTTTCAGACTGTAAAGGTTCAGCTGCAGGCTTTGGGCTTGGTTAATGTAGAGTTGTCTGATAGTAGAACTAAAGATGGGGTGTGGAAGCTGACAAATCGAGGAGAGAAGCTAATGGTAGAACTCCGGGCCGTCAGAAAAGAATAAGAAAAAGAAAGGTGCGGATTATGGATTTAACATGGTGATCCGAAGAGAGAATTTTTACTCAGAAAGTACCGAAATGGCGTAGTAGGCCGTCGCGGACAATGTCTAAATCTAATTCGCAAAATCCCAACAGTTTACGCTATTCGTAACTTATTTCAGTTGCTCCACGCTCGGCTCTATCTTTCAAGCCGTATTGGTGAACTCTAGCAATCCGGGCGACACGCCCGGTGAAGCCCACGGTAATGATATTGCTGTCGCCTCGGAACTTCATGTATGTCGCGGTACGCAGTTTCTTGAACATCGCCAGCTTGCGGCGAATACGACCCTGTTTCCCGCGAAGATCACGCTTTTTTCGAGGCGCATATTTGCTGCCATCCGGGTTTTCCTGCGCCATCACTCGTTTCTGCTGGCTGCGGCGCAGCTCCTGTCCAATGGTCCGAGCAAGTTTGCTGCGCTCCCCAGGCTCCAACCGTGCCAGTAGAACCGCCGCCCAGGTCTCCAACGTCTCCAGGTTATTTGCCATCGGGCACTATCCACTCACTGGTGTTGCCCTGGGCCCCGGGCTTCCAGTTCGGATCGAGATAACCCGCCACGCGCTGAGGTTCGTTCGGGTGTTTGACGGTGGTGTTGCCCTGGTCATCGTTGCCAACGACTACCCGCTCTGTCAGCGGCAGGGTGATGCTGAGGTCCACTTTGTCCTTGTCGAGGATGTCGGCTTCGAACTGGATGCCGCTTTTGACTTTGTCGAGGTTTTCCAGCAGCTCGGACTGGTTGACGCTGAGCCAGCCCAGGATCGGCAGGATCACGCTGTCGGGGTGGCCGGCGAATTCGGTGAGGATTATCTGCAGGTCAAAGCTGTATTCAAACGACAGGGTATGGGCGGCGGTGCAACGAACCCTGCCGTTGTCGATGAATATCAGCAGGCGGTCGGGGTTGTGTTTGAACTCGGCAACGGTGGCCAGCAGGTGGGCGCGCAGGCTTTCGGGCTTGTTCATGGTTGGGCCTGCTGGTGTTTGTAGACCATGTCGACCTGGGCGGCGCAATCAGCCCAGGCAGCTTCGGCGCGTTCCTGATCGGTCAATTGGTCCCCGTTATTGCGCGGGCTGGTCGCCGGTAGTTGGCACGGCACCACGGCCGGACAGCCAGTCACGGTAAGCTGCGGCGCCGGTGAGGGCGGGGCGCTCGCGCAACCGGCGAGCAGCGTCAGGCAAAGGCTGAGCAGCCCAGTCGCGTAGTTCGGAGTTTTCACGTTTCAGGTCCTCTATGGTTCGCTCGCGTTTTGCCAGGCCTTGGCGCAGTTGATCCTGTTGGATGCGCAGGGTGCTCTGGGTGTCGCGCTCCTGTTTCAAGGTGGCGGTGAGGGTGTTGGCGGTTTCCAGGTTGCGGTCAGCGTCCTTCCGGGCATCCGTGGCCTCCTTTGCTGCAAGCTTGGTCTTGTTCTCTGCGGCATTAATGCGCTGTTGCTGGCCCCAGATCACCAGCACCAGGACACCCAACAGGGCGAGGCCATAAAGGGACTGGCGCAGGACGCTCACGCGCGGTACCAGCCAAGTTTGTTCATGGCGGCGGTGTCGAACTGCTTGATCGGGCCGCGCACGATCACAGCCCTGGCGCCGTTCATCATCTGGATGGCTTCGCCCAACAACTGCATGTCGTCCTGTTCGGTCGACTCAGGTACCACCAGCAGGTCACCGTCGTGCACCCGCAGTTTTTCTACTGCGTCGAAGTCGATCATGCCGCGACCCCTTGCCCGCACTCGCAACCCGCGTGCCGTTCGTAGGCACGCTGGAGCTTGGTGTCATAGAGATTTCGCAGATAGTCTGGCCCGTTGTAGAGCCTGGCGAACTCGGCCCATTTGCGAGCTTTGAGTGCCTTGTGTAGCGCCGGGTCGGTCTCGATGAAGCGGGTAAAGGAGTCGAACTGCTGTGATTCGCCAGCACTCATTGCCGCTACAAAGTCCTGCACGCTGGCATAGCCGAGGCGCTTCCAGTGGAAGCCCATGATCTGGAAGGCGCCCCAGGAAGCCGACTCTAGGGCGGCGGAGTCGTCGATCAGTCGGGCCATGGCCAAGCGCTGGTGCTCGGCGGTACCACCGATGTATCCGCCGGGCTTCGGGTTGACCAGGGCGGGGTTTGCCGTGGCGAGCTGGTCGGCGTGCCGCTTGAGTTCGGCTGGGTCATCGCCAGCGTTTCGAACCGTGGCGAGTTGGCGGTACATGATGTGGCGTTCGAACAGGATCACCGGCTTGCCGTTGTCAAGAAATCCCTTCCCCTTGGATTCCACTTCATTGACCGCGTAGATGCTCGCCAGCGGCACTCCGAGCCCTTCGGCAGCGGTCACCAGGTCATTGTTGCGCAGCAACTGGGCGCAGTCGCCGCCGGCAAGGCTGGTTTGCGTCTTGTTACCGGCTACACCATCTGCGACCAGACCGACTTTGACCTGGTAAGCGCGGACGGCGGCCTCGGTGGCGTCGCCGTAGTCACCATCCGGCACCAGGTTGGCACCGTGTTTGTTCAGGTTCTTTTGTAGCATCAGCACCGCTTGTGAGCGGTCACCGTGGCGAAGGGTGGTCATAGTTGCTCTACCTTTCGGTTGAAAAACCTCTTGGCCGCAGCGCGGGTGCCTTCAACGCCGAGCAGGCCGATTACCCCGCCGAAAAATGGCGCGGTGGAGGTCGGGATGCCCAGCAGCGCCAAGCCATGGCTGGCGGCCAGTGCCAAGGATCCGCACAGCGGAGCCTCGACCACCATGCGGCGTAGGGTGCCGCCGCCGTACATGATTCGCAGGGCGGCGATGATCAGGGCGAGGACTCCGGCGTAAAGAGTCGGCCAGTTCTGTTCGAGCCAGGCGGCGAGCCAGGCCCAGGTGTCGGGACGGTCAGGCATGCGCTTCATTCCGTTGTCCAGGGTTGGTGGGTTCAAGGGCTTGGTGCTGCGGTGTCAGTCCCATAGGTTCACCATCTGCCGCTGGGGCGCGCTGGCTTGGACTTCGGGCATGTTGACGACAAGGCCTTGCGGCAGGATTGGGCCGTGGTCGGCCAGGCCTGGGTTCGCTTCAAGTACTGCCTCGGTGACGCCTGCAGTGCGGCCGTAGTGGCGCCAGCAGAGGGCGTCGACGGTGTCGTTCTGATTGGCGCGGACGGCGACAGGCATCAGATCAGCTCCACGGTGGTGCGGCTGCGGCCGAGGAAGTCGCGCACAGCCCAGCGCAAGTCGCGGCGGTAGTCGTCGATGTTGGGGGTAAGCTCTTCAGCTTTTTGGCTACCGGCATTGGTGGCGCTGTAGTCGCGGTAACGCTCGCAGACTTCGGCTCCGGTGCCGGCTTCGATCGCGCGGCGATAGAGATGAACCTTTACCGACACGTCTTTGATGCGGTCACCCGGAACTTCGGCCAGAGTGTTGTAGCCCGCAGCCTGTTGGGTCGTTCGCCATTCGCTCAGTTCGTTATTTAGATTGATCGCGGCGGCGATCACGGCAGTCTCCAGACGAGCCGGAGTGACGCTGGCGTCGATGCGCAGGGTGGAGCGTAAACCGTCCAAGTCAATCGACGGCCAGAATGGGTCGGTGTTGATGTGGCCGCTGTCGACGGTGCCGCTGGCAACAAATGCGCTCATGACTGCACTCGAAAAATAGGTCGCCGGTGGTCGGGGCTTCACGTTCAGGAGGAGCGGCCTGGCCGATCCGCCCCGAGCCGGCGGGGTGCGTGGGGACGCTCAGTTAGCTGCTGGTGGCAGCGTGCTTTTTCAGGAGGCGTTCTGCGCCATCCAAATCTTTCTTACCGCCGCAGCCGTCGTGCAGTTCGATGGCACGTTTGAGCAGGTCAATACCAGCCTGGATCTGTCCAGGCTGGCCTGGCTCTTCGGTGGTGATGCCATCCAACGTCGCACGACCGGTTGCCAGGTACAGCTTGGCGCGGGCCTGGTCGGGCATGTCTTCGGCGTCGGTCAGTTCGACGGTGCGGTGCAAGATGCTCAGGTCGAAACTGCCATTGGCCTTTTGCGATTTCAGCGCGGCCGTTGCGATTTCTTCCGCCACTAGGCAACCGGTGGTGCGTTCGAAACGGTCCGGCATGATCAGCTTGTGCTTGAGCACGTAGTCGGCGATGTCCAGGGCACCGCTGTAGTCCTCGACGTCAACGCGCCAGACCATGACGGTGGTTAAGACGTCGTCCTGAGCACCGTTGCCCGCTGCAAGTACTCCCTCGACATACGGGATGTACTCGGGCAACAACTGTGCCTTGAGTGCAGCCTTGCCCTCGTTAGACTGGATGGCTTTCAGGCGCAACCGGTCTTGCAGCAACTGATTCAACTGATGCTCATAAGCGGTCGCACCAGCCATGGATTGCTGCGGTGCTGTTTTCGCTGCTTCCATGGCCGCGCGAACGCGGCGTTGGTGGGCTTGGGCGATGCTGAGTGTCATGGGATTAACCCTCGCCGCCGGCGTCTTCGACTGGGGTGATGTTTTCCAGCAGGCAACCCAGGCCGTATTCCTCGACCACGTACGCCTCGTTCGATGATTCGAAGTTGCTGACGCGGTTCCACTCCGGTTCTTCCTTGAGGTAGCGGCGGCGCCCGCCGATCTGCCAGTACACCGACAGGTTGGCGAAGGTGGTGATGAGGATCGTGCCTTCGGGGATGTACGGCACCTCGTACAGCGGCAAGCCCCCGACGCGGCGTTGCGAGATGATCAGATCGCTGGCCAGGGTGTTGGTCGAGTCCTGGTCCTTGTTGACCAAGGCCAGGAACTTGTCGTGGACCAGTTCGCGCCCTGTCAGCACCACCAAGCCTGGATTGCGGCGGTACCAAGGGTCGAGCAACTGGATGGCGTCGTAGACAAGGGCGTCGATGTTCTTGAAGTCGCCGGTTTTGCCAATGGTGATCTTGCCGGCGACGGCGCCTTCCTTCAGCACGCGGTCGGGCGCGTGGGTGCGGTACTGCTGGAGCCAGCCGATGTTGACGTCTTCCAACAGCGGGTGCGAGGTGCGGTCGGTCTGCTCGGCAGCCGAGGTGCCGTAGAAACCGATCTGGATACGGTCGAGCGCCTGACGTTGGGCGATGGCGCTGGACAGGCGGGTTTGGAAGTCCGGGAACTTGGCCCAGGCGTCGAGCTGTTTGTAACTGACGAAGGTATCGAAGTCGGTCTGCTCGGCCTTGTACTTATCGCTCGACAGAGTGCCGATGCTGCGCGGCTCACGTTTTTTGACGTTGGTGTTGGTACGGCTGGCAACGGTACCGCCCACGCCCAGTCCGACCTTTTCGCCTTCCTGTTCATCAACGCCGATGACGTTGACCTTGGTCAGGAACTCGCTCGACTCCTGAATCTTGGTTTCCAGGCGCTGCTGGATGGTTGGGTCGACGCTGAATGTGGCGGTGGCCGATTCAACGCCGTTGAGCAGTGCGACCTGGCTGAGGTAGCCGGTGAAGAGTTTTCGAGTGTCGTTACGCATGGGTGTCTCCGATAGTGGGCTGGGCGGTGTAGGCCGCAGGTCAGAACTCAGCCAGGGCTTGTTTGCCGCCGCCGGTTACCGGTGGGCGCTGGGTTTGGGAGTGGTCTTGGGTTTTGCCGAGGGTGGTTTTCAGCTCGACCAGGTCTTTGCTGAGCTGCTCAACCTTGGTATTCAGCTCGCCGGAGAATTTCTTCTCGGCGGCGATTTGATCCGGCAGGTCTTTGACGTGGTCGGCAATCGCTTCGACGGCCTGGCCGATCTGGGCGAACTCTGCATCGTCCTTCGCCTGTTTGCCGCCCAGCAGCGCCTGAACCTTGCTGAAAAGCTGGGCTCCGAGGCCGGGCTTGTCTTCGACTTCTTCAAACTGCAACTCAGTTTCCACCGCCTCGGTGAACATCGACGTCGCGGAGTAATGACGGTCTTTGAATGGGCTGGATTCTGGCTTCTGCGCGGAGAAAGACAGTACATCGGTGCCCAGGCTGGCGGGGGAGTCGGTCACCGCCAGGCCGACGATGTAGGCCTCGCCGGTGTCCGAGAAGTTGTCGTCAATTTCGATCGAGGTGTAAATCTTCTGCTTGGCCTTGTTCATGGCGATCAGATCGGGCGTCGGCTCGACCTGGGCGAACAGGGCCAGCTTCTTCTGGCCGTTGATTTCCACTTCTTCGGTCTTGACCGCGAGCACGTCACCGTAGGCCTTGAAAGGGCTGTCGGGCAGCAGGCTGCGGAAGTGCTCCAGCCAGATGCGAGCGCCATAGGTGGCTGGATTGAAGTTCTTCGCCGCCTGTTCCAACCAGCTGCGTTTGATGGTGCGCTTGTCAGAGGTAGCACCCTCGACGGCGACGCGGAACCAATTGCTGCGAAATTTCTTCATGCCGGGAATCCTCAATGCGTTGGGCGCTAAGTGCGTTGCAATGAGGGGCATGGTCGTGACGCGCGCGAGTTGCGGCAACGGGACGGGATTGTAGAGAGCGGGACTACAAGGGGCGACACTACTGACTCGCAGGCGTGGGCGGCAGCATCGCGGCCATGACTACGACTGAACTGCTCCCAATCGATCCCCGACGCCAATCCAAGTTCCTGTATTGGATGGGTTGGCGTATCTGCGAGATTGCCGAGGCTACGGGCGAAAAGGAGAAAACGCTACACAGTTGGAAGGCCCGCGACGAGTGGGACCGGGCGGATAACGTCGAGCGGATCGGCGGGGCGTTGGAAGCGCGGCTGGTGCAACTGATCCTCAAGGAAGGCAAGAGCGGCGGCGATTTCAAAGAGATCGACCTGCTGCACCGGCAGTTGGAGCGCCAGGCCAGAATCCAGCGTTTTCAAGGCGGCGGTACCGAAACCGAAATCAACCCCAACCTCGCCAAGCGCAATGAAGGGCCGAAGAAGAAAACGCTGAAAAACGACATCAGCGAAGACCAGATCGAACTGTTGCGCGAAGCGTTTATCGACGGGTGCTTCGACTACCAGAAAGATTGGTACCGCGCGGGTAATCAGCGCACCCGCGTCATCCTCAAGAGCCGACAGATCGGCGCCACTTACTATTTTGCACGCGAGGCGTTCATTGATGCGCTGGAGACCGGGCGGAATCAGATCTTCCTGTCGGCGTCGAAGAACCAGGCCTACCTGTTTCGCGGGTACATCCAGGCATTTGCCCGCGAGGTCATTGGCGTCGAGTTGACCGGTGACCCCATCGTTTTGCCGAATGGTGCGGAGTTGTTTTTCCTCGGTACCAACGCACGTACCGCCCAGGGCTACCACGGCAATTTCTACTTCGACGAATTCTTCTGGACGTTCAAGTTTGAGGAGTTGAACAAGGTCGCGTCGGGCATGGCGATGCACAAGAAGTGGCGAAAAACCTACTTCTCGACGCCATCGACTATGGCCCACGAGGCTTACACGTTTTGGACTGGGGAGCGTTTCAACAAGGGCAAACCGGCTGCACAGCACACAAAAGTCGACGTATCCCACGGAATGCTCCAAGAGGGGCGTTTCTGCGAGGACCGGCTGTGGCGCCAGATTGTCACCATCCTCGACGCGGAGCAGGGTGGTTGCGACCTGTTCGACATTGAGGAACTGCGGCGAGAGTACAGCCCTGAGGCTTTCGCCAACCTGTTGATGTGCGAATTTGTCGACGACGGCGCGAGCATCTTCCCGCTGACGGTGTTGCAGCCGTGCATGGTCGACAGCTGGGTCGAGTGGGCGGAGGACTACAAGCCGTTTGCCATGCGGCCGTTTGGTGACCGTCAGGTGTGGATAGGGTATGACCCGGCAGAAACCGGTGATTGCTCCGGTCTGGTGGTGGTAGCGCCGCCGCTGGTTCCTTGTGGCAAGTTCCGGGTGTTGGAGCGGCACCAGTTCCGAGGCATGGACTTTGCGGCGCAGGCCAGCGTCATCAAAGCCGTCTGCGATCGCTACTGGGTGACGTACATAGGGATCGATGTCACTGGCTTGGGCAGCGGCGTGGCGCAGCTGGTGCGCCAATTCTTCCCCAACGTCACCACGTTCAGCTATTCGCCAGAGGTCAAGACGCGCCTGGTGCTGAAGGCCTATGACGTGATCCACCGGGGCCGGCTGGAGTTCGACGCCGGCTGGACCGACATGGCGCAGTCGCTGATGGCGATCCGCAAGACCATCACCGCAGGCGGTCGCCAATTCACCTACACCGCCGGCCGCAACGACAACACCGGCCACGCCGACCTGGCGTGGGCGCTCTTTCACGCATTGCATAACGAACCGCTGGAGGGGCAGACCACTGCCAACACCGGGCGGATGGAGATTTTTTGATGTCGAACCGCCGCAGAAATACCAAACAGTTGGCCCAGGCACCTGTCGTAGCAACGCAGGAGTTTTTCCCGCGCAGTGACACCAAGATGGAGGCGTTCAGTTTCGGCGATCCGTCACCGGTGCTGAGCGGCCGAGAGGTGTTCGATTACCTGGAGTGCTGGTTTAACGGGCGTTGGTACGAGCCTCCGCTATCACTGGACGGCTTGGCGCGGTCGGTGGGTTCCAGCGTGCACCTTCACTCGGGGTTGATGTTCAAACGCAACCTGCTGAGCAAAACCTTCATTCCGCACCGGCTGCTATCGCGGGCGGCGTTTGAACAGTTCTCCCTGGACTTCCTATGTTTGGGTAACGGCTATCTGGAAGGCCGGCGCTCAATGCTCGGCCCGGTGCGCGAGCTGGTACCGCCGCTGGCGAAGTACATGCGCTCAGGCAAGGACGGTCGGCAGTTCATGGTCCAGGGCTGGAAGGAAGAGCACGAATTTGAACCTGGCACCGTTTTTCATCTGCGGGAAGCGGATTTGCATCAGGAGGTCTATGGTCTGCCCGAGTGGATCAGCGCCTTGCAGTCGGCGTTGCTGAATGAATCGGCCACGCTGTTCCGCCGCAAGTACTACGAGAACGGGAGTCACGCCGGTTTCATCCTCTACATGACCGACGCCGCGCAAAACGAAGCGGACGTCGATTCTCTTCGCAAGGCGCTCAAGGACTCCAAGGGGCCTGGCAACTTCCGCAACCTGTTCGTGTACTCACCGAATGGCAAAAAGGACGGCCTGCAGATCATTCCGGTCAGTGAAGTGACGGCCAAGGACGAATTCAACTCGATCAAAAACCAGACCCGCGACGACGTGCTGGCCAGCTTGCGCATTCCGCCGCAGCTGATGGGAATTGTGCCGCAGAACGCGGGTGGGTTTGGGTCGATCAGGGAGGCGGCACAGATCTATGCAGCCAATGAACTGGAGCCGATTCAGGCGCGTATGGCGCAGGTGAATGACTGGCTTGGGGAGGAGGTCGTGCGCTTCAAACCCTATGAAATTCCCAAGGATAGTTAGTCGAACCACAATTGCTTTGGTAGGGTGCCCATGCCTATCTAGGCAATTGGAGAGGGTAAAAAATTGAAGGTCTCAATTTTCTTAGGCAGCGCTATTGGTGGTTTGCTATCGGTATTGATTTTGGTGCTCGCTTTTCGCGCTTTTGACCATGATATAGATGTGGTTTTTGGGGGCGGTGGTGCACAAGACGTGGATCTATTGACCGCAGTTGTTTTGCCATTACTTTCGACTTTTTTCGGTGCAATGGCGGGTTCCTACTATACATATAGGTTGCAAGTAAGGACTAAGGGGCACGAGGCGGTTCAAAGGGAAATATACCTATTGCGCCAAGCCAGTCTAGCGTTACAGTCCCAGTTGAATGATTTGGCCGGAATAAAGAAGGTAATGGTGCTGCCGTATCGAAACGATTCGCTTAGGGCGCTGAGCTTACCTATCACTATTGGTTCTGTTGGTGTGACGGAAAGAGTTGATCAGGATGTGGCTATACCCTTAATTAAGTTAAATGAAGCGGATCTATTGCTTAGAGTGCAGTTTTCTGAAAAGACCTACCTAAATACTCTTGAGTTGCAGCAGTCATACCACCGACTCTCTAAGGAATACTCTGAGAAACTAAAATCTGAAGGTATCGACCAGTTCGACGTTTCATCGCTTACTTTCAAGACCAAGATCGTCGGTGGTGCAATGATTGCCCAGTTGTATGTGACTGGGGAAGCGTTGATAGACGCATTGGATGGCGGTATTGAAGACATTATGACCGCGCTAAACGGCCTTTCAAGAGTTTATAAAGAAAATTATAGTAGTGGGCAATTTCAGTTTATATCTGTCGTACCTTTCGAATCATCAGCTGAAGTTTTCGCGAAAGTTCCGCAGCCCATCATTAAAGATGTGAAGTCATTAATGGAATTGGCTAGGTATTACCCCAAGTATTATGATCCGGGTTCGGACGAAGTTATTCCAATCGCACGACTTGCTAAGCCAAACTGGCGCTCTCCGTTCTATAAAGCAGTTAGCTACAGACATTACGTCAGTAACGCAGAGGCTCAATCAAACTAGCGCCGTTGTTCCTGGCGTTGCCAACAGCGGTACTTACCTTGAACCAATCAAAGGTCTCAGCCGGTTCTCCTTGGTGCAACACCATCTGCTCGGCACGGTCCTTGGGCGTTGTCGGGTCCAACCATTCACGGGCCAGTTCCGGGTTCAGCACCACGGGTCTTCTGTCATGAATGTCCAACATTCCGCCTGCACTATCGGCCGTGATGATGACGAAACCGTCATGCTCGCCTGGGCCTTCATCGGTATTCGGTAACTGTCCGATAGAGGCGCAGAATATCGGCGCACCGTCTCGCCGGCGTATTAGGTAGGGCTGCTTCTTGGGGCCACCGTCATCCACCCATTCAAACCAGTTGTCGATAGGCGTGATTGCCCGGTGCGGCCAGATCGCACGGTAGAAGGGGCCGTGGGCCACCTTCTCGACGCGGGCATTGATCGGCGCGGCGCGATCCTTGGCCCAGTGCGGCCGCCATCCCCAGTGCACCAGTTCGGTGCGCAGCATGTCGCCCTGCAGGTGGAGCAGGGCGACTTGGGTTGTCGGGGCGACGTTGTAGCGCTCAAGTGGCAATTCACCGACCGAGTTCGCCAGGGCATTGGGCATGTTCAGCGCCGCAACGAAGTCGTGGATGCCGCTGTACTGGGAAAGTCTTCCGCACATGGTTGAGCCCTCAATCTGAAACCTGAGCTTAGACGATGGTTTTTGGTCGAGTGACGAGGCCATCGAGCAGCTCTTTCAGCTGATCCGCTCGTTTCTTGTCAGCTCTTGATGAGGTCGTCAGGTCGTTGATCTGTTTGCGCATGGCGGCGGCTTCAGTACTTCTCTCGGAGAGGTATCCCCGGAACTGCGTCTTGACTGCCTCGGCCTCAGCCAGCATTTGCACCAAGCCATGAATATCCTCCCTCGCTTTGCGCAGCTGCAGGTTCAGTTCCTGGATCTCATTCTCCAGTAGGCGGGCGTGCTGTTTGTGCATTTCTAGAGGCGTGGGGATGCCAAGCCATCCGCAGGTTTCTTCGTCGATGTTCATGGGGGGTAGTTCCGATTGCTGTATGTGCATACAGTAATCGAGCTTGGCAAGTTGTGGGACTTTGGGCGACGAGCTGTAGGAGGTTGGGCCAGTGGCACGCTACGTCGCGCAATTCGGGGAGTTGACGTGCTACATGTGGGGCTATGACGTGCTTCATGACCTGGCGCGCGCCGTCGTCCCCCCACCGCGCCTGCGGGCTAAATGGGTCGTTTTTTCTGCGCCCCTGCGGACCACTCCCGGCGGCTTAGGCTGGGCGCTTGCTCGGCGTTGTGGGGAGGTTGAAAGCCTGCGGAACCCTGCACTGAGGGGGTATTTCTTCGAACGGTCTGGATGCGTCGCTGTGCAGGTAGAGGGGGGGTATTTCAAAAAGAGTAATTTCAGTAACCATGTCTGGGCAATGGGCTGGAGGCCGCGTATTCCGTGGGGATCGGTATTACAAAAAGGAGTAACAGAGAAGTAATTGAAAAGGTAATTTTCTGCCAATCTATTGTTTTTAAAGGGTTTTTATAAAAATGAGAATTACGTTTATAAAGAGTAATCAGATTACTTCAATATTACTTAAAAATTACCTTTTGGCCGAAATGCAAAACCCTTTAATTTCAATGGCTTGAGCGTAAAAAATGGTCAAGGTTACTTATGTTACTCTTTTTTTTGCCCCCTCTAGATTTCGAATTCCAGCCCCCTATACGTGTGATGCACACGCGTACTGAGGTGCATGCTGATGCTCGTGGGAATGGCGTGGGAATGCTTTTGCGCAACTGGCACCCCTGGAGCCCTTGTATTCCGGGGCGTCGGCCGCGAGATTGAGGGTGCGGGTACTTTCGAATCTCTCCTTCACCGCCACATTAAGTAAACACAAACCCCTGGTTTTCCTAGAGAAAGCCGGGGGTTTGTGGTTTTTGGCGTCTGAAAAATGGCCATATGGGACAGATCTGGGACAGATACTGCTTTGCGAGGCGGTATGAAATGCGCGTTGTGCGATTCGATGGCTTTCTGAAGAGGTTATCCACCTCTGTCGGAAGACTATCCGGTTGGTAAGTGATTTTACTTTCTCTACTGACGCTGACCGTGGCTCTAATTTTTTGTAGTGAAGCACTGACAGTCGTGCATACAATTGGCCATCATTCACGCAAGGAGTGATAACGATGTCTTTTGAGGAAGATTCAGACATTGCACAGGCCTAGGGCTTGGTGGATTTTTGAATTTTAGTAGATTTTATGAGTTGTACACAGTATTGAGATTCAAGTGAGCTGAGAGTTTAGTGTTCAAATAATTGGATAGAGGGATGGTTATGCAGGAAGCCTTAAGTTTTTCAGCGTTTGCGAATAAAATCGATGATTTGTATGGTGCAGTAAATAAGGGGAGAGATTTTGAATACATGTATTCTTATCTCTGTAGAAATAGCTCGTATTTGTCTAGGTCTATACTTCGTGATGGTGATTCAAAGCTCTTCTTTGCGAAAGCATTTTCATGGATTTTCTCTGTCGCGGGGAAGATGGAAGTCGATTTGGGAACTGCATTCAGGAAGAAATTTCCAGGAGTTTGCCCTTATTGCCTAGGTTTGCCTTGCCAATGTAATGAGACACATAGGGCGCCGATTAATAATCTCCCTGCTTATGCCGTAAGGGGGGAGCTGAACGATAAGTATAATACTGATACAAATGCTTCTAAAGAGTTGACCTTGGAAAAGGCCATCATAAGAATTGGGTCGATTTATCCTGCAAATAAAGCAATATGGAAAGCTTTCGGTAGCTTTTACCATTTCTCAAGACTCTTTGAAGAACTTGGAGAGGTTCACGAAGCTTACTCAAGCTATAAGAAAACCGGCGAGAAGCTTAATTTTGAAGAAGAACTGGCTGACGCTACTGCTTGGCTGTTATCCGCTTGGGGTATATATTACAAAGAGGAGTCTCTATCTGATTGGTTGATGGATTACTATATGGATGGCTGTCCTGTATGTAAAAAGCCTGCATGTGCATGCAAAGAATACTCCGATCGACCGCAAATGATTTCTGATAAAGCAAGTCTTGAGGAGGTTAAGTTAAGGATCGTTGAGTTAATTGGTTTGGATCCGGCCTTGAAAGATGAGATTAATGAATTATTGCAGTCAATGGATCAAGCAATAGCTACAACATCTACAGTGGATGCAAAACAAGCAGTTGGCAGCGTCAAGAGAACCTTGGGAAAACTGTTCGATGCGATAAGGACTGCCGGCGATGTGACCGATAACGCAAGCAAGGTGGCATCTAATATTCAGACCATTTTGGCGAGGATTGATGATCTTAAATCTTTTTGGCCTGGCTAAGGGATTGGGTTGAATTGGCGCAAATTCATTATGCTTTTTAAGTCGAGTTGCGCTATGAAAGCCCGCTGATTGGCGGGCTTTCACGAAAGAAGCGTGAGCTATAAATTCATTATTCAGTGGGGTTCTGTAGTTTTTTATTTGATGTGCATGTTGTCATTGATGGTAAGGAGTGTTGTATGCCTGTGACGCCTGTAAACTGTCAATTAGGTTGATGTTCTATCTAGGATTTTACTTGCTATAGGTTTAATGCTAGCTGCAGCATCCCAACAACATCCGGCCCATCCTCATTAATCCACGTTCCATAATGCTGACGAATCATGTTCCCATTGGTATGTCCCATCTGTTCCGCGATCCAGTCTATCGACGCTATCCCCGTGGTCAGCAGCTGACTGGCGTACGTGTGCCGGCACTGACCAGGTCCACGATATCGAACCCCGGCCGCGAGCAAGTGAGCCTTGAAAAATCTGTCCCGCACCACGAAGTCGCTGACGTGCGGCAGGCCGCTTTTCGTATTCAGGAAGACGAAGTGCAGCTTATGTTGCCGCACGGTTTTGTCGTCTCGTTCAACGATATCAACGGTTTCCGCCTTCTTTTTTCGATTCAACGCATCGATCTTCTGCAACGCATCTCACGCCGGGGCGAGCAGGCGAACCTTCCGCGTCGATCGACGGGTTTTCGTCACTCGATAAGCCCCGCGCACCTTGGAACGACGGAATGTCACCGTGCCTTGCTCCAGGTCGACATCCTCCCAGGCCAGGGCGATGGTCTCGGACACCCGGGGGCCGGCCCATATCATGAACTGAACCATCAGCAGTTCTTGCGTGCGGTTGGTGTGCGTTTCCAGGATCTGTTTGATTTCCGCCCGGGTGAACGGATCCGGTACTTCGGGATCTGGCAGGCGCACCATCAAACCCTCGGTCGGGTCATGCGCCACTTTCATCCTGGTGCGATACAGCCTGAACATGGCGCACGTTGCTGATGATGTCGCGGATTGTCTTGTTTTTGAGCGTTTTCGACAGGGTTACCTGTATCCATTCCTGCAGATCCAAGTGGTCGATACTGTGGATCTGTACTTTCCCCCAGCGTGGCCTGACATGAACCTCTGCCTCGAGCATGCCCAGCGTCCCGAAAGGTGACCAGGTGTGGCAGCACAGCGAGGCCTGTCAGCAGCGCGTCGATGCAGACGGCAACTGGCTGCGCCAAACGGACGGCAAGATCCTGGACAAGGCGATCGAGCGGGAAGTAGAGGCGATGGGCAACACCGAGCGGTTCCAGAGCCACAACAGGACCGTGGACGATCATTCAACCGAGTCGGTAGGGGGCATCAAAACGCTTGAAGCCCTGGGCGCGCTTAAGCTGCTGTCGGGCGGGTCCGCGAGTCTGGCGGCTGTAGACGATCTGCACCAGGCCACTGGCCGTGACCTAAACCTCGTGGTCGGGCAGAAGCATAACGCTGCGGTGGGTGGTGACATGCAGGAAAGGATTCAGGGCCCCCGCAGGAGCGTGGCGGGAGTCAGTCAGCAGATGCAGGCGCCGAAGAACTGGATTGGGTCCGGAACGGTGAACCTGTTTCAGGTGGTGTGCGACATGCTCGACCTGTTGCAGCAGATGAACACGCAACTAGCGGCACACACACACGTACCAGGACCAACGCCGAGCCCGACCGATGCGGCGGCATTCACAGCTAAGGCTCAGCAAGCACTGATGCTGTCCGCAAAACCTAAGTCTATTACCCTTTAACCAACCGGAGCCGCAAGGCACTTTGCGTTTTTCATGACTACAGCACAATATGATGCTCAGTCTAGGACACTCGGTGCGCGCTCATGTTCGATACAGTTAAAGAGCTGGAACTACACAAAGAATATTTTTTTGAAGTATTTTATCGCGAGGGCAACTCTGGTTATGCGGCCACGCTTCATTTAACCCCGGGGCTGATAAAATTTAAAGTTACGTCTGAGCGAGATTTTTCGCTGTCTTGGGATGCGACCGAAGCTAGGTGCGACAACCATAGGAATGTATTTTTACTTAAAGGGCTTTACTGTGTTGGAGTGAAGTCAGTGGTAATTAATCACATGCCATATGTTGGGTTGAAGGAAATTGAGTTTACCGTTGAAAGTGTAATTTTTTGCCCTAATCAACCTCCACAAAATGGCGTTTTTGAATCAATAGATATAGCCTCTACAACAATAAATGAATGGGTGGGTTATACCACTACGCAACAGAAGATATTCGATGCAAGTTATAATCGCGAAGATGTAGAGCCACTACTGGTCGAGTTCTCTACTCCTGCAAACGAGCATGACGAGATAGGTGTGCGTTACAATGCGACGTCCCGTCAGTCTCATTTATTGTATGAGCATGGATTTACCTTTCCACCCTCACTATTTTATTTGTTCGGTTCGGGGGGGCATGTTGCTGACCCGTATTCAACTTACCTTCGTATCTACAATCTATTAGCTTTCCTGACCGGCACAGAACCCTCCGTCCAAACTGTGACGCTCAATTACGATCTTTATGGCTATCGCCAAAAAGGCTACCTCTACTGCATGAATAACAGTTTGAAACCTAAAAGATCAGATCTTTATGCCATGTTTCCCCTTGGGATGAACCCCCGGTTTGATGACTGGGGTATTGCGCCATTTCCCATGTCTTCTTTCGAGTTGTATTTTAATCCAGAGTCCGATCTTCCTGATTTTTTAGAGAAGTACGTCAAGTATCGAAATATGGCGAATGTCGAGGATAGACTGCTGGGTTACTTTAGGTTGCTTGAAAAGCACAGCTATAACAGGAAGTATTATCTTTCCGAGGGTTTGTTTGTACGATTCTCCCGGCTTGCAAAAGGCTGGGTAAAGGGCAATACCTCGTTGAGCGCCAAGCAGATCAAAAGTTTTGAGGGTGGGCTTAAAAGGTTTAATGGTCAAAAATACAACACTGAGAAATGTCTCAGTGATTTTCTTTCTTCGTTGCCTGAGTCGATTCAAAAAAATTTGGGGGTCACTAAAGATTTATTATCGAAAATTTGCACTCTTCGGAATAATATTACACATGCAAATAAATATAATATCGAAGATAATAAGTTGCACTTATTTGCTGCTCATGTTCATCATCTGCTTATTTTTGCAACTTTAGAAAAGTTGGGTGTTGTTCTAGCAGATGTTACAAATATTACTAATCGCCTCAGGAATTATTGACTGTATCTGAACTGGAGTGGAATTAAGTTTCGATGGTCGGAAGTGGTTTTCTCGACTGTCCGCACTGCAAAGAGGAAATTCGTCTACTCTAAACGGCACCACCATGACTGGGCATAAGCGCACCCATCGATGTACTCAATCCCGCTATGCACAAAACCGGTAATGGCCTTCACTGCCAGTGTTGCGGCCAGCAGCGGCGGCAAAGGATCCGGGTCGAGAGACATGCCCACCTCAACGCGAGCCATGTTCGCGCTTCGACCGAGCTCTACGCTGTTAACCGAGTTAACCATTACGTTGCCTGGTAGCGGCTCCGCTCCTGAGGAGTCAGGGCCACCCCTTGGCGCCGCATAGGGGTAATAAGCATACGCATGCGTTAATCCGCTTAATCACCGTTGTGACAATCAATCAGTGCTTCTACTGCATAGGCTAGGCACCGTCGGCCTGCTCCAAGAGATCGCTGAGATCGTCACGGTTGATCAACTGAAGGCGGAGCAGGGTGTGAGCCTGAATAAGTAGTGTCTTGTGGTGACGACCAGGGTTTTCGAGCAGGGCGGCTTCGTCCCGCAGAATTAATTCCCACTGCGCAATTGTGCTGCTTCTATCACTCGAAACTGCCAAATGCTCCGCGTTCATAGGATAGCCTCTGAATCTATCTGAAAATACTGTATGAATGAGCAGTGTAGCGATTTAAAGGAAGAGGCAACGCCGATCCGATGAAACGAGATCGAGGCGGGGAGAGGTGCGCTGGCAAATTCCCTTGAATGAAGAAAAAAACTTGTGAAAAAGCACTTATCCCCCTCCCGCCGACGGGGTTTGCGTCTGTTTTTTGTGCAGAGCTGAACTTAGTGCAAACGAACCTGCAGCCCTGGAGCGCCGGGGCGCTCTGCATATGATTGGCGATTTCACAAATGTAACGTGATGATGAGAAATGCAGCGAGATTGCACAGCGGTGCATCTGGCGATCATCGCAGGAGACCCAATGGAACCGCTGGTTTCATTAAGGAAAATGTTTGAGACTGTGAGCTTTCAACATTGTGTCCTATCTTTTGTTGGCGTTGGTTAGCTGCAACCGACGAAGCCGTGGCCACAAGCCCACGACTGGCGTGGGCGGATGCATATTTGATGTTTAGTATAAAATGAATTCGTTTCTAAAAACTTCAGTTCAATCAATGTTATAGTGGCTAAGTGGAGTGTTGATGTTCATATACAGTACTTTCCGCTATTGCGAAGTTTGTTTAGCTGTGTCTCAACTCTTCTGTAGACATTCTCGAAGCGTTTGATGTTTTGTGGCAGTTGCTCCGTTATGAAGTAAATGTCAAAGTATTTGCTTAGTAATTTTTCTCTATTTGCTTTTCGAATCATTCGAAGGAGCGCGCCAGTGCCTAGCCGTTTTTTACCCAAAGATTTTCTCTCTCTAAAAATCACCTTCGCCCTTTCTCGAGCAGTTTGTAAATTGCAGTGCTCTTTGATGTAACCTATTATTAAGTTCTCAAACCATTGTTCTGCTGGTTTTGAAAGCCAGCGGCCGTGACTTAATCGACATTGAGATATTGCTGTAATTGCTGGCCCCATATTGTGCTCACTAAAAAGCGCAGAATAAAAAACTCTAAAGCCGCCCATGACCTCCGAGACATCAACCTTTTCAGTGGGGGCAACTAGGCACCAGCACGGCGCAGGTTCGATCGCCTGCATTTGCTCTAGAAAATAGGCGCCATAGCATGCTGAGAATACAGCCAATAGATTAAATCGACTGGATATGTTTAATGGAAGCAGCGCCGCAGATAGTTCCTTCCAACTTAAAGTGCTACTGTTCTCAAACTCTAAGCCATCCACTGGGCAGCCATGACAATCTACATGGAGGAGAGGTATTTCGCCGGATTCTGCTTCGCGTGTGAGTTCTTTCAGTGCCTCTAAAAAACCAATCGCAGAACTGCATGATATGACCTGTATCGGAATGTTGTAGCGTTCAGATTGTTCTATCAATGATGTGACGTATTCGGAAAGATACCTTCCAGTTTCGATTTCATGTGGTTCTAGTGATTGAATTATCACAATCTTATTGAAGGTGAATCCCACTAATGGTGCCATTTTTAATCCTGTTGAATTGCTAAGAGAGTGGGTTGTTAATCGATCTCGGGTCCTTTTAGTCGAGCAATACATTGTCTAATATGGCCCGCATTCTCACCTAAGGTGGCTAATGCCCCCCGCACGTTTTCGCCGATATCATCTAAGCCTTATTGCTCCACACAAAGCGTAAGCTCCATCACAGCGGGCTCAAGTGCCAGTTGATTTTCATAAATTCTCTCAAGTACATCAGCGAACGAATACTCTTGCGTCATACGAAGGTTCCTATCGTGAACTCTCAGACTAGCCTCAAGCTGCAGGATTCGCCTCACAGACGGCTATTTTGGAACCAGGGCTGGGAAAAAGGTAATTGTGGTTAGGTAAGGCTCTAAAGCCGCTGCAGCCCAAGTAGTCCGTGGGTTTGAGGTATTAACTTGAGGGGTAATATTTGGCAATGGTAAAGGTAATATTCGCCCGAGTGTCCGGTTTTGCTGGGGATTGAGCTTGTCAGGAATTACCCGAGGAAAAGGTAATGACCTAACCTATAAATTACTAAATTATTACCTCTCTAAATATCTTTCAACCTATTGAAATTAAAGATATTTTATCTTTTTTATCAAGCGTATTACCAATATTACCTTTTTCCCATGCCTCAACATAAACCGGTCGGTTTGCCGTTTTTTTACCCCTCTCAACCCTCGCGCACTAACTTGGTGCAAAAGCCATGGGACTGCCATGGGACTGAGAATGCCGTTTTTTTGGAGAGGAAACATCGCTGCAGCCCGCGTAAGACGGGTACTTGCATAGTGAAAGTGACTTTGCAGGTGGTTTCGAATCTCTCCTTCACCGCCAAGTTCGATGTGAACAAAACCCCTGGTTTCGAGAGAAATCAGGGGGTTGTGGTTTCTGGGGTTTGAATAGGTGGTTGTGCTCGGGAAAAATTTTCTCTAGCGTTAGCCCGTTGGCTAGAGGGTTCTGGAACGAATAAAACCGGAGGAGCTGACTTATGACTAGCAAGCTTCGCATCTCTGCTGTGCAACCAGTTGCCAGCAAGCATGCCATCGAAATTGAGTGGAACAACGACAAACGGCACACCGTTGATCTCACTGATCACATCAATATCTTTCCGCTTCTGAAGCCGCTTCAGGACTTGGCTCTATTTGGTCGGGGTGAAGTCGGCGAGTGGGGCTTTGACGTGACTTGGGGCAATGACCTTGAGTTGTCCGCTATCACCTTGCATCGTTTGGCACTGGAGCAGTCCGGCGAAGTCATGCTGACTGATTGCCAAGTATGTAGGGTTGGCGTGCAAGGGTTGGGAATACGAGCATAAGGCTCGTGGCACGCGTTGCGTTTAGGTGGGTAATGTTCGCAAGAAAGGGATGACTGATAGGTCGTCCCTTTTCCGTTTGTGCGGGATCAAGCAAATGGGTTTAGGCGTGCTGTGCCGCCATCCTCCGTCCAATGACATCCAGCAAATCACAACCATCACGCAACGGAATCGAACACAGCAGCGAAAAGTCACTGAGCACAACCGTATCGCTGCTGATCTCCGCGCGCAGTGCCAGATTTTCAAGAACTTGAGTAACAGCACGAATTCGATACCCAGCAGCGTCCAGCAAAACGTCCAGCGGCGCAGTGGTGTCTACAAAAAGGGCAGGTGTCTCGCAATCGTTGCTGGTGAGGGCCATGTATTGGTTCATATGTGATGTCCGTTCTCTTAATGGAGGAGAGCAGCCACACATTTGTCGCCAAACAAAAGGTGGCAGCCGTACGCGGGTTGGCGAACCGGAACAAGACGGACAATGCCGGCAGACCCGAAGGTCTCCCACGCACAGCTACCATTGGGTAGCTTATTGCGCGCAGGAGCATCCCGCAAATTAGCCGGGAAGCTTCTGCCGTCTTAGTAGTCGAGTCGCCAAACCCGGTCGCCATGTAGGCGACCGGCGAACTATATGCCCCCCCTCACAAACCCGGCAGGGCATGCCTTCCGATTGATCTGTAGGAAATCACTCCGATTGACCAGCTGCACGCTCTCAAGCCTGCACATACACCCAAGCCGTCAACCCCGAAGCCAGCCCCACCGAAACCCGCTTATAGTCCGACACCTCATACGCATCCGCCGCCGCCAGCTCCTGCTCGGTAATCTGAAACACCATCCCCTCAACACTGTCCTCATTCCGCCCGCTCGGCGAAACAATCGGATGATGGGTCTTGCCACTCGCAGCCAACACCTTGGGATCGGTAATCTCCACCCAGCGTTTTGAATACCCCAGCATCGCATCCTGCTGACCCACCAACTCCCGCCCAAAGTTGGACAGTTGCACGGCTTTGTCCTGCAACGTGCCGTAAGAAAACAACAGCACGGGAAATTCGGTCGAGCGTTCCATCTTTATTCCTTGAAAAAGTTAAGCCAGCAAATCTTCGTAAAACGCACCATAAGCCCCGCTCGGGTGCGCGATCTGTATCTCCAGAATCCACAGCCCTTCATTGGGATACTGGTCAAAGTCCCCAAGATCACCGCCACGATAAATCGCATGGGGGAAATCGCTGACGCGGTGCCCTTTGATGTCCAGGTTCAGCACCCAACCCATTTCCTTCGCTTGCTCTTCGGCAAAACGATACAGCTCCAGGCCGACGACTTTGTCGTTCCTCCAGCGCCGCTCAACCCAATCAAACAGCTCTTTTGCCGCGCTCGCACATGCCTTCATCTCGGGGTCGTTACCGGTGCTGAATGTCGCCCCCGCATCACCTTCATGACCTTGCCACACGGCGCCCATGTCGATGAAGTAGATGTCGTTTTCTCCCAGCACCGGGTCGCCGTCGGAGCGTTCCTTGAGGTCTTGAGGGTGTTGGCGCCAAAGCGCACCAGCAGGGGGTGCCAGATGCGCTGCATGTCGAGGTCGGCGAGGACTTTTTTGCCGAGTTCGCGGGCTTCGGATTCGAGCATGCCGGGGCGGATGAGCTTGGACAGCGCTTCGATGGCGCGCCAGGTCATGGCCTGTGCGTAGCGCATTGACTCGATGCTGTAGGCGACGCCCACAGCTTCCTTGGATGATTGTGCGGTCACCGGCTTTTCCTCGGCTTTATAGTGTCAGGCGTTATGCGTTTTACTATATAGCGAGTAGGTGTAGGACCCCAAGCGGATATGCCGGAATATCCCGATGTTTTCTGACGCGAGGGGCTGGTGAATATAAGTAAGTCTAGGAGGAGGGGGTATCAGATGGTCAGTAGAAGATTCCCGCAAGATTGCCCTTTTCTACGAATTCACGCGGCTCGCGTAAAATTTGCTCCAGAATTGAGAGTCTCGAGCTGCCTTCTTCGCGTAGAAGGGTACCGACGAGTAGGCCTCTTTTAAGCGTCGCGAGCCCTGCGCCCGCCTTTCGGCTTCCTGGATGCTCAAAGCTCCACTTTGCCAGATTTCCATCCAGAAGCTGTCGGCCCGCAGTGTCTCGGAAGGTTTTGTTTGCGAAGTCGTAATAAGCATTTCGTACCTCCGGCACGTTGCGAGCGATGGCGAGTTTTATAGTCGGTTTGGTTTGGTGATAGCTATCAGCGAAATACGACGATACGTGACGTCGTATTTCTGCTTTCGAGGGGCGATGAAAATCCAGCTCTCAAATATGCAACCACGCCATCCCACCCAACACCACACTCATGCCACCGGCGGTATAGGCCATGCGTTTCAACCACTCCTTCCTTGTCAGCAAGGTAATCGCCGCCAGCGAAATCGCGATCTGAATCGCGGTCATCGCCTGTGCCCAGCGGTGATGTTGATGCAATGCCTGCTCTGACTTTTCATCCCATTCCTTCGATGTGGCCTCGAGCTTTTCGGCCTGTTTGCGCACGTCTTCCTTCTGGGTTTTATAACGCTCGATCTCATCGGTGTAGTGCTTGGCGTCAACCCCCGGAATATGCGTCGCCAGCTCCGCAAGGTTCTGCCGGCTGGATTTGGCCTGGTAGTAGTTCCACTGGTTGGCGGCTTCGGTCTTGAAGATGGCGGCGTTGTTTTTGTCCATCGCCGCTTCGCTTTCGGTGGAGCCGGCCTGGTAGCTGAGCATGGCGCCGACGGTGGCCATGATGGCGGTCATCACGGCGATGCGGCTGGCGAAATTGTCTCCGCTGCGGTGGGCATGTTCGGTGGCGTGTTCGACGTGTTTTTCGTGGGGGCTGGGGACTTCGAAGGCTTCGGACATGGGGGCGTCTATGAAGGGTTTGAGGGACTCTGATTCTTCACCAGCGAAGCTGTCTCAATCCTGTACGTAATGCTGCAAACCGGCCACCAGGGCGTCAAAGGTGACGCGGCAGCGCGGGCTGTTGCGCAGGTCTTCGTGCATGGTGACCCAGGTGTCCAGTTGCAGGGCGAATGCGTCGGGCAGGACCCGGCTCAGGCGGGCGTCTTGCCGGGCCAGTTTGACCTGGCAGCCACCGATGCCGGCGCCAGCGCGGATCAGGGCCAGTTGTGCGAGGTCGCTGTCGCTGCTGAGGGAAAAGGCGCTGCGGTCGAAGCCTTTGACGGCCAGGCTACGGATGAAGGCGCTTTCCTGGTCGTAGCCGATGACTGAATGAGCTGAGAGATCATTCAGGCCCTGGGGGATGCCATGTTGTTGCAGGTAGTCGTTGCGCGCATGCAGGCCGACTTCGATAACGCCGATCCTTTTCGCCAGAAGTTGTTCCTGGCTGGGTCGGACCATTCGCACCGCGATGTCGGCCTCCAGTTGCAGCAGGTCCAGCAGGCGATTGCTCAGCACCAGTTCGACCTTGAGGTGCGGGTGCTGTTGGCGCAGGCGGGTGATGATCGGCGGCAGGACTTCCACGCCGATCACTTCGCTGGCAGACACTCGTACCACGCCGCGCACTTCGGGGCCTTGGGGCGACGCGGCGCGCTCGAGTGCGGCGGCGGTGGTTTCCATGGTTTCGGCATGGGTGCGCAGGGTGAGGGCGACCGCCGTGGGCAACAGGCCGCTGGCGGAGCGGGTGAACAGCACCACGTTGAGGGATTTTTCCAGCGCAGCGATGTGCCTCCCGACCGTGGGCTGCGTGATGCCGAGCTGCCGTGCGGCCCCCGACAACGATCCTTCCTTGAGTACCCCGAGGAACGACCGGTAAAGCTCCCAACCAATATTTGATGCCATGCATAAATGTATAGCGTCTGGATGATCTTCGGCAATTCCTCTATAGCTCGCCGGCGAACAGAATCGCCCCATCACACAACCCTCAGGGGAAAAAGCATGAACAAGGTTCTGGTAATGGGCGCGACAGGCGGGATTGGTGGTGAGGTGGCACGGCAGTTGTTCGCTGCGGGCTGGCAGGTGTGCGCCCTGACGAGGGATGTGGATAAGGCTCACAAGCAGAATGCCGATTTCACCTGGATAAAAGGTGATGCGCTGAACCGTGGGGAAGTCGTCGCAGCGGCCCGGGGTTGTTCGGTGATCGTGCATGCGGTGAATCCGCCCGGTTACCAGCGCTGGGCGGAGCTGGTGCTGCCGATGATCGACAACAGCATCGCGGCGGCAGTCGCGGAAGGGGCGACGATTGTCTTGCCGGGCACGGTGTACAACTTCGGGCCTGATGCATTCGCGCGGTTGGAGGAAGATTCGCCGCAGCATCCCCTTACCCGCAAGGGCGCGATCCGGGTAGAGCTGGAGCAGCGTTTGCTTGAGGCGACCCGGCAGGGCGCACGAGCGCTGATCGTGCGGGCAGGCGATTTTTTCGGCGCCAAGGCCGGCAGCAGCTGGTTTTCCCAAGGCCTGGTCAAACCCGCAAAACCGGTGGCCAGCGTGAGTTATCCGGGAGCATCAGGCGTGGGGCATCAGTGGGCTTACCTGCCTGATGTGGCGAGGACCATGGTCGAGTTGATTGCACGCCGCGACAGCCTTGATGCCTTCGCCCGCTTTCATATGGCGGGGCACATAGATGCCGATGGTCGGCAGATGAGCCAGGCGATTCAGCGGGTGGTGTCACGCAGGACCGGCCAGCAGCCTTCTGTACGTGCTTTCCCGTGGTGGCTGCTGAAACTGGCCGCGCCCTTTGTCACCACCTTCCGCGAGATGCAGGAAATGCGTTACCTGTGGCAAACCGAGGTGCGCATGGATAACGGCCGTCTCGTACAGATATTGGGCAGCGAACCGCACACGCCTTTGGACGAGGCGGTTGAGGCGACATTGGTGGGTCTCGGCTGCTTGCCTAAGCGCGCCTGATCAGCCGTACATACACCGCGATATTGATCAACAGCACCAGCGCGCCCAGCCCCAATTGAATCTGCGGCGTCAGCCCGGCCGGGTAGATCAGGGTCAGGATGTAATGCTCGATAAAGCCGCCGCCATATCCGTCCTGCCCGGCCAAATGACGAAACAGATTTTCCCAGCGGGTCAGCGGGCAGGGCAGATGGAACACTTCAACGGCGACGCCCCACGCGGCGGCAGGCAAATGCAGCCACATGACCGGTCGCCATTTGAGGGCGAGCAAACCGCCAAACAGCACGAACAGAATGAACGACAAATGAAACAGCACCAGGCCGTCGGCGGCGAAGCGGTAGAGCATGATGGGGTTCGCTTTTTGAATGGATCAGGTCCCGAATTCTTCCTTCAGGAACTCGATAAACACCCGCAATTTCTTCGGCGTGTTCGTACGGTTGAAGTAATACAAATACAGCGCGCTGTGGGCAATCCAGTCGTCCAAAACCTCCACCAACTCACCGCGTTGCAGGTACTGCTCGACGCTGGAGCGCGCCACGTAGGCAAAGCCAAACCCGTCCAGCGCACCGCGCACCATCAATTCAACATCGTTGGTCGCCAGCCGGCCTTTTACCGTAACCCGCATCTGCTTGCCGGCTTTTTCAAAGTCCCAGCGGTGCAGCGAGCCGGTCTGCGCACTGCGGTAGTTGACGCACTCATGCTCGAGCAAGTCGTGGGGATGAGTGGGCAGTTTGCGCCCCTGCAAATACTGCGGCGTGGCGACGATGACGAATCGCAACTGCGTCGCCACCGGCACCACCACCATGTCTTCGGCCAGCACATGGTCGTAGCGGATGCCCGCGTCAAAATCCTGGGCGACGATGTCCACCAGGCTGTTGTCCACCGCCACTTCCAGGTTGATGCCCGGGTATTTGCGCAGGAAGCGCTGGAGCAACGGTTGCAGGACCATTCGGCTGGCGGTGGAGGGAATGTTCAGGCGCAAGGTGCCGGCGGCGTCGACCGTCGCCGCTGCTACGCTGTGCAGGCTGGTTTGCAGTTCTTCCAGCAGCGGCGTGATCTTCTGGATCAACTGCTCGCCGGCCTCTGTCACGCTGACGCTGCGGGTGGTGCGGTTGAGCAGTTGCACACCCAACTGTTTCTCGAGGGCGCGCACGCGATGGCTGACGGTCGACACCGACAGGCTGCTGGCGTCGGCCGCCTGGGTGAAGCTTTTCGAGCGGGCGACCTGCAGGAACAGTCGCAACTGCTGAAAATCGGGCGTGTCCATTGTGTGGTATTTCCGAAAGGGCCTTGCAGATTATGCATCTTTTTAGCAAGAACTGCGGCGCGCATACTTTTCCTACACACACGAGGATTGGCCCTTTATGACGACTTCCACCGCAAAACCCGTCTGGTTCATCACTGGCTGCTCCACCGGTTTCGGCCGCCAGCTGGCGTTGCACACCCTGAGCCTCGGCTACCCGACCGTGGTCACCGCGCGTAATCCGCAGCAGGTGCAAGACATCGTTGCCGGTCACGAAGAAAACGCCCTGGTCCTGACGCTGGACGTTACCGACCAGGCCCAGGTCGAGGCGGCTGTCAAAGCGGCTGAAGAACGTTTCGGCCATATCGACGTACTGGTCAATAACGCCGGTGTCGGCTACTTCGGCTCCTTCGAAGAAAGCGACCTGGATGACGTGCGCAACATGTTCGAAATCAACGTGTGGGGCTTGAGCGCCATGACCCGCGCGGCCTTGCCCGGCATGCGCGCCCGGCGCTCGGGCAGCATCGTGAACATTTCCTCGGTGGGCGGTGTGGCGGCGTTCCCGTCGCTGAGTTTCTACAATGCGACCAAGTTTGCGGTGGAGGGCCTTTCCGAGGCGCTGTCCCAGGAAGTCGCGCCGTTGGGGATCAAGGTGTTGCTGGTCGAGCCGGGCCCGTTCCGCACCGACTGGGCCGGGCGTTCGGCCAACGAGGCGGCTCACGGGATTGCCGACTACAAGGAAACGGCGGTGGCACGGGCCAATATGGTTCGCAACTACAGCGGCAAGCAGCCGGGTGATCCGGTGCGCGCGGCGATTGCCATCGTCAAGGCGGTGGAGGCTGAGCAACCGCCATTGCGCCTGTTGCTGGGCAAGGCTGCGTTGACCTTTGCGCGGACCAAGGTGAAGGCGCTGAGTAAGGATTTTGATGCGTGGGCTGAGGTAACTGAGGGGGCGGATTTTCCCGAGTGAAGCACTGACTGGATTCGGCACAAGGCCGTAACGGTTGCTTGCAGGTAACGCTGGCCGTTATTGTGCTGAATCCTTTTAGTCCTTTTGCCCACGGATCTGTAGTGATGAATGCACCGCGTACCGCTGTCCCGATCAAGGCTGTCATTTTCGATATGGACGGGTTGTTGCTGGACACAGAAGGCATCTACACCGAAGTCACACAGATCATCGCCGAACGCTATGGCCGTACCTATGACTGGGGGATCAAGCAGCACATCATTGGTCGCGGCGCCCAGGACCTGGCGGATTACGTGGTCAAGGCGCTGGACCTGCCGATTACCCCCGCAGAATTCCTGGTGATCCGCGAGCCGCTGATGAGCGAGCGTTTCCCCAAGGCCTTGGGCATGCCGGGTGCTGAGGCGCTGGTGCGGCACTTGAAGGCGCATAACATTCCGATTGCCGTGGGCACCAGTTCGTCGCGCAACTCGTTTGGCCACAAGACCACGTTGCACCGTGAGTGGTTTGGGCTGTTCGACACTATCGTCACGGCGGATGACCCGGAGGTCGGGGCGGCCAAGCCGGCGCCGGATATCTTCCTGACGGCGGCGCGCCGCTTGGGTGTGGCACCGGAGGATTGCCTGGTGTTTGAGGATTCGCCGTTTGGCGTGACAGCGGCGAAGGCTGCGCACATGACCGCGATTGCGGTGCCGGATGAGGCGATGGCGGACAGCAAGTATCACCATGCTGACCAGATTATTCGCAAGTTGGCTGACTTTGATTTGGCGGCGTATGGCTTGCCGCCGATGCGTTGATCCCTCTGAAGCGACTGGATTAAAAATGTGGGAGCGGGCTTGCTCGCGAATACGGTGTGTCAGCCGATACATGTGCTGACTGATCCACCGTATTCGCGAGCAAGCCCGCTCCCACATTTAGTCCTGCGGTGCCTTGGGCAAGGTCTTCTGCCGCAAAATATAAACCGTCACCAACACCGCACTGGTCAGCATGAACCCTCGCGCCCAGATCAGCGGCACCAGATAGCAGGAAAAACCGATACTCACCCACATCAACCCAATGGCATACACCTTGCCCTTGAGCGGAATCCCGTTGCCATCCAGATAGTCACGAATCCACGGCCCCAGGCGCGGGTGTTCCACCAGCCAGTGGTAGAAGCGCGGGGAGCTACGGGCAAAGCAGGCGGCAGCCAGCAGAAGGAAGGGGGTAGTGGGCAGCACCGGCAGGAAGATGCCGATTACTCCGAGCGCCACGCTCAACCAGCCGATGGCCAGCAGAACGTAACGCAGGATCGCGGAACGGTTGCCCATGGGCGCCACGGGCAACGGTCTTAGTGGTGGCGAGGCTTGAGGATCGCCGGCTTTTCGTCAGGTGCGTTGCACAGCAGGTACAGGGCGGTCAGCGCTTCCGGGATCTGAACGATCATGTCGTCCATCAGGTTGGCGTCGGCGGCGATGTCGGAGAACTCAGGTTGCTCGTCGAACAGGCCGGAACCGACCATGATCGGCAGCAGCATTTCGCTGACTTCTTCTTCAGCCGTTTCGAACCAGGCCTCTTCACGCAGGAACACGCCTTCCATGAAACCGATGCACCAGCCGCGCAGTTCGGAGTCGTCCGGGTCTTCGCCCAGGTCCAGGTCGCAAGGCAGTTCGAACTCTTCATCGGAAGCCAGTTGGCGGCCAATGTGAGCCTTGAGGGCCAGCAGGGTCGATTCGATTTCTTCGCGCTGGGCGGCATCACTGTAGTGAGGCTCTTCGGAGAACAGGGCGTCGATCCATTCACGGTCGGGAACGACATCGGAGCATATCGACAGCGCGGTCAGATAGCCGTGGGCGGCCACGTAGTCCAGCGCCTCGTCGTGCAGCTCATCGGCATCGAGGAAGGCTTGCAGGCGGGTTAGTTGCTCAGCGAAGGACATTGACGGACTACCTTGGGAATAAACGATGGGCAATTCTAGGCTTTCTTGAGCTGCCAGGCCAGCCGCAGCACAGATTTGAGAGGTATTTGAGCCCGGCGGCAATTCACCAACGGCACCCTTTGCCGGGTAACGCTCGGGTATACTGCCGCGTTTTGTGATGCCCCTGCAGGCCAAGCGCCAGTCGCGGGAAAAGTTCGCTTACGGATTATTTCCCGCTCAAGCGTGCTTTTTCGACCAGCCTGTACAGAGGGATTTCGGCGATATTTGGAGTTTTTCATGCTCGAGCAGGCTCAACGCGTCCTCAAGGACATCTTCGGCTACGACAGTTTTCGTGGCCGCCAGGGTGCGATCATTGAGCGCGTGGCCAACGGCGGTGACGCCCTGGTGCTGATGCCTACCGGCGGCGGCAAGTCGCTGTGCTTCCAGGTACCGGCACTCCTGCGGGAAGGGCTTGCGGTGGTGGTGTCACCGTTGATCGCCCTGATGGACGACCAGGTGGCCACCCTTGAAGAGCTCGGCGTGGCGGCTGCTTCGCTGAACTCCACCCTCAGCGCCGAACAGCAGCGCGACCTCGCCGCCCGGATCAAGCGCGGCGAAGTGAAGATGCTTTACCTCGCCCCCGAGCGCCTGGTGCAGCCACGGATGCTGGCGTTCCTGCAGAGCCTGGAAATCGCCCTGTTCGCTATCGACGAAGCCCACTGTGTGTCCCAATGGGGCCACGATTTCCGTCGTGAATACCTGCAACTGGGCCAGCTGGCGGAACTGTTCCCCAACGTCCCGCGCATCGCCCTGACCGCCACCGCCGACAAGCGGACCCGCGAAGAAATCGTCGAGCGCCTGCACCTGCAGAACGCCGAGCGCTTCCTCTCGAGCTTCGACCGGCCGAATATCTTTTACCGCATTGTGCCCAAGGAACAGCCGCGCAAGCAGTTGCTGGCGTTCCTCTCCGATCGGCGCAGCGACGCCGGCATTGTCTATTGCCTGTCGCGCAAGAAGGTCGATGAGGTCGCCGCATTCCTCAGTGAACAAGGCTACCCGGCACTGCCGTATCACGCGGGTTTGCCCAACGAACTGCGGGCCTACCACCAGAAGCGCTTCCTCAACGAGGAAGGCCTGATCATGGTCGCCACCATCGCGTTCGGCATGGGCATCGACAAATCCAACGTGCGCTTCGTGGCCCACATGGATTTGCCCAAATCCCTTGAGGCGTACTACCAGGAAACCGGGCGTGCCGGCCGTGACGGCCTGCCGGCGGATGCCTGGATGGTCTACGGCCTGCAAGACGTGGTGATGCTCAAGCAGATGCTGCAGAACTCCGAAGGCGACGAGCGCCACAAGCGCCTGGAGCAGCACAAGCTCGACGCGATGCTGTCGCTGTGTGAAGAAACCCGCTGCCGTCGCCAGACCTTGCTCGCCTACTTCGACGAAGACATGCCCAAGCCCTGCGGCCACTGCGACAACTGCGTGGACGGCGTGCAGACCTGGGACGCTACCGAGCCGGCGCGCCAGGCGTTGTCGGCGATCTACCGCACCGGTCAGCGCTATGGCGTCGGCCACCTGGTGGACGTGTTGCTGGGCAAGGACAATGAAAAGATTCGCAGCTTCGGCCACGAAAAACTCTCGGTCTACGGTGTGGGCAAGGCCCGCGCCGAAGGCGAGTGGCGCTCGCTGTTCCGGCAGATGGTCGCCCGTGGCCTGGTGGACATCGACCTGGAAGGCTACGGCGGCCTGCGCCTGAACGACAGTTGCCGGCCGCTGCTCAAGGGCGAAGTCAGCCTGGAGCTGCGCCGCGACCTCAAGCCGCAAACCACCGCCAAGAGCAGCACCAGCCAGGCCAGCCAACTGGTGCGTTTCGAAGAGCGCGAACAGTGGGAAGCCCTGCGCGCGCTGCGTAAGAAGTTGGCGCAGGAACACAGCGTGCCGCCTTACGTCATCTTCCCGGACTCCACCTTGCTGGAAATGCTCCGCGACCATCCCACTACCCTCGGCGAGATGGCCAGGGTCAGCGGCGTCGGTGCGCGCAAGCTGGAGCGTTATGGCCAGGCCTTCCTCGAAGTGCTCGGCGGCCAGGTCGAGGCGCCGAAAGAGGTCGCCGACATCCGCCACGAGTTGATCAGCCTCGCCCGTGCCGGCATGACCCCGATCCAGATTGCCGGGCAGCTGCAGTGCTCGGAAAAGAACGTCTACACCTTGCTCGCCGAGTCCATTGGCAAGCAGCAGTTGTCGTTGGAGCAGGCCCTTGATCTGCCGGAAGATTTGCTCGGTGAAATCCAGGATGCATTCCTGGATGGAGAAGGCGAATTGCCACCCGTTTCCGAGATTGCGCCGCTGTTTACCGGCCGCGTTCCCGAGGGCGTTTTGTACTGCGTAAGGGCCGCTTTGCAGTCGGAATTCGAGATTTGATGTGCCAATTACGACAATGTAACGAATCAGTACATACCGGGTCTTGCCTACTGGCATGGGTCATGCTTAGCTGACTAATAATTAGCCACACTTTATTTTCAGTCTAATCCATGAGTTTTTTATGCCGTTAACCGATCAACACCGTTTTGGCATGCAGTTGGCGCATATGTCCCGAGGATGGCGTGCCGAGCTGGATCGCCGCTTGGCAGGTTTGGGACTGTCCCAGGCACGCTGGCTGGTGCTGCTGCACCTGGCCCGTTTTACCGAACCGCCTACCCAGCGTGAGCTGGCGCAGAGTGTCGGGGTAGAGGGGCCCACCTTGGCCCGTTTGCTCGACAGCCTGGAAAGCCAGGGCCTGGTGCAACGCCAGGCCGTGGTGGAAGACCGCCGCGCCAA
Source organism: Pseudomonas sp. P7779 (assembly GCF_013386315.1). Lineage (NCBI taxonomy): Bacteria > Pseudomonadati > Pseudomonadota > Gammaproteobacteria > Pseudomonadales > Pseudomonadaceae > Pseudomonas > Pseudomonas sp. P7779. Next base: position 48,917 of record NZ_JACARZ010000004.1, read on the forward strand.
GCGCATTGTGCTGTGCGACACCGCGAAGCCGCTGATCGAGCAGATCGAGACCATCGCCACGGCCTTGCGCCATGAGCTGTTTGTGGGTGTCGATGAAGAGGATCTGCGGGTGTGCATGCGGGTGCATGAACACATCCTCGGAAATCTCGAGAAGTCCTGATCCCAAGTACACAGAAGATCAAAAATGTGGGAGCGGGCTTGCTCGCGAAGGCGGAGTGTCAGTGAATATATGTGCTGACTGACACACCGCCTTCGCGAGCAAGCCCGCTCCCACATGGGTTTTGCGGCGTAGTTAGAAGGTTTGCCCCAGGTTCAGGTACACCGCCTGCTGACTGTCATCGTTAAACCCATAACTGAAATTCAACGGCCCCAGCGGCGTATCAAACCCCAGGAAAATACTGGCGGCGTTGATGTACCCGCTGTCGTATTCATTGTCGTTGTTCCAAGCCCGCCCTCGCTCCAGTGACGCGCCCAGGTACAACGGGAAATCCAGCGGCAAATAAGACCGCGGCGTCAGCCGGCGATAGTAGACCGCGCGCATCAGGCTGATGTTCTGCCCGGCAATCGCATCCTCCCGGAAGCCCGACAGCTGCCGCGCGCCCCCCAGCAGGAAGCTGGAAATCACCACGTCCGACTTATCCAGGGTGCGCCCATACCGCCCGCCGAGGATCAGTGTGTCCGGCCCGCTGCTCATGGCTTTGTCCAGCTTGAACTCCCACTGGCGATAGCGCTGGTCCGAACCCAGCCCCGGTTCGAACTCCCGGAAGGCCAGGCCAATGTCTTCGCCGGTATGGGGGAAGTACACGTTGTCGAACGAGTCGAAGGAGTACTTCAGCTCATAGAAACCCTCGCTGAAGTTGATGCTCGGTGAATTCCGGTCGCCAATGCGCACATCCGCCTTGCCCCAGGCCTCGCCGACGCCGAAACGAATCTCGCCGCTGTTGCCGATCTGCCGGCCCACGTTCAGGCCGAAGCCGTAGCGTTCCAGGCGGTATTCGGAGATCGGGTTATTGTCTTCAATCAGTTCGACGTTCTGTGCCTGGGCACTGATATAGGGCGCGACGAAGTAGCGTGAACCGGTGTCCATCGGCTGATAGAACTCGCTGTACAGCTCCTGCTTGTCCCCGATCTGCACCCGCGTCAGCCATTCGGCGCCGAGGCGGTTGATGCCGTTCATGCGGTAGCTGGCGCCGAGGTTGAAGGCGCTGTCGCCGCGCATGTCATCCGACAGGTTCAGGCCCAGGCGCAGGTAGTCGGTGCCGCTGCGTTTGCCCCGGGCGCTGATGACCAGGGTGTTGTCCTTGCCCTTTTTCACCACGCGGTATTGCACCTGTTCGAAGTAATCCAGGCCGTACAGAGTGCCCATGTCGGTTTGCAGGCGGGCCAGGTCCAGGGGCTCGCCGAGGTTCTGGCGGATGTAGTAGCGGATCACCTCGTCGCCCACTTTGGAGTCGTTCTCCACCTTGATCGCGGTGATCACCGGGTTGCGCTCGCCGGCCGTTCGCGCGGCCACCAGCGACGGGTCCACCGGTTCGGCCGGGCGCAGGTGCGCCAGGCGCACGTCGAGTGCGCGGGTGGCGCGGTAGCCCGCGTCGATCATGTCCTTGGCGCGCCCGAAATCCGTCACCCCGTAGGCGGCCAGGGGCGGCTGGATCAGCACGTCGCGGGGCGCCAAGGCCTTGAGTTGTTCTTCGGAATTGCGCCGGGTCATCAGGGTGATGGACTGGTTGAGCACGTCCACCACGGTGTTGAGTTGCTTGCGTGAGCGCAGCGGGGTGCCGATGTCGACGACGATGGCGATGTCGACTCCCATTTCCCGCGCCACATCCAGCGGGATGTTATCGGTCATGCCGCCATCCACCAGCAGCCGGCCATCCAGCTCCACCGGGGCAAACACCGCCGGGATCGACATGCTGGCGCGGATCACCTGGGGCAGGTGGCCTTTGCGGAACACCACTTTTTCACCACTGGTGATGTCGGTGGCCACGGCGCGGAAGGGGATCGGCAGCTTGTCGAAATCCCGCACGTTACTGGTGTGGGCGAACATGCTTTCCAGCAGCAAGGCCAGGTTCTGACCCTGGATCACCCCAAGTGGCAGGCCGAGGCTGCCGTCGTCGCGGAAGCTGAGTTTCTGTTTGACCAGGAAATCCCGGTCATCCTGCTTGCGCCGGAATGGCACGTCTTCCCGCGGTGGCGCGTCAGACAGGGCGAGCTTCCAGTCGATGTTCAGCGCGAGTTTTTCCAGCTCGTCGATCTTGTAGCCCGAGGCGTACAGCCCGCCGATCACCGCACCCATGCTGGTGCCGGCAATCGCATCGATGTGGATGCCCTGTTCTTCCAGGGCCTTGAGCACGCCAATGTGCGCCAGGCCACGGGCGGCACCGCCGGAGAGCACCAGGCCGATCTTCGGGCGCGGGTTTTCGACGGCTTGGACGAGGACAGGGAACAGGCACAGCAACAGACAGGACAACAGGCGGCGCATCATCAATCTCAAGGCAGGACGATAAAGGCCGGTATTATAGCCACTCGATCCTTTCAACCCGCCAAGCAGGAGCCAGTCAATTCATGTCAGCGGCCAAGCCCGAGATTGTCATCACCTATTGCACCCAGTGTCAGTGGCTGCTGCGCGCCGCCTGGCTGGCCCAGGAACTGCTGAGCACGTTCGCCGATGACCTCGGCAAAGTGGCCCTTGAGCCGGCCACTGGCGGTGCGTTTCGCATCACTTGCGATGGCGTGCAGATCTGGGAGCGCAAAGCGGACGGCGGCTTCCCGGAAGCCAAGGTGCTCAAGCAACGGGTACGTGACCAGATCGACCCGCAACGGGACCTGGGGCATAACGACCGTACTCAGTGAACCTCGGCCGTGGTGGCCGGCTGCTTGGCCGGTTTGGCGCTGCCCATCAGCCCGGACACCACGATGGCCACGATGATCAGCGCGCCGCCCATCAGCATGCGCAGGGTTGGTGTTTCAGCAAACAGCAGCCAGGCCGCGGTGATGCCGTACACCGGCTCCATGGCAAACACCACCGCCGCCGTGCGCGCCTTGAGCACCGCGAGGCTGGCGACAAACAGGCTATGGGCCAGGCCGGTGCAGAACACCCCGAGCAGGCCGATCCACAGCCAGTCCAGTGGTCGCACTTCGGCCAGCCCGGGCGCGGCGACGGGCAACAGGCACAGCGCTACCACCACGTTCTGGCACAAGGCGGCCTGTACCGGCGGGATGCGCCCACTGGCGCGGTTGTTCAGCGACAGCAGCGAGAACAACAACCCGGAGCCGACCGCCCACAACAAGCCGCTGGTGGCCTGGCTGGCGAGATTGAAATCCGGCGTGACCAGCACCAGGCCGATGCTCACCAGCACCACCAGCAGGATCTCGTTGGCGCGAATCCGCTCGCGGAAAATCAAGCCTTCGAGAATCACCGTGAACGCCGGGAAGGTGGCGAAGCCCAAGGTGGCGATGGCCACACCGGCGACCTTTACCGCAATAAAGAAACTCACCCAATGCCCGGCCAGCAGCAGGCCGCTGACCAGCAGGCGGCGCCAGTCGCGGGCTTGCAGCTTCTGCCAGGGCGTGTTGCTGGCAAAGCGCGCAAAGATCGCCAGGGCAATGACCGCGAACGCGGCGCGGCCGAACACGATAATCGCCGGCGAAGCGGCCGCCAGTTTGCCGAACACACCAGTGAGGCCAAACATCAATGCGCCGATATGCAGGGCGCCGAGGGCTGTGCGGGGAGTCATTGCGATCCTTAAACGACGGGTTTACAGGATCGCAGTCTAGAGGGTTGCAGGCATTCGCGTCTGTCGTTGGGCTCGCGGCTTTTGTTGCAGGACTCTTGCTTGGTGAAGATCCCTGTGGGAGCTGGCTTGCCTGCGATGCAGGCAACTCGGTCGTTCAGATAGCGCGCGGTGATGCTATCGCAGGCAAGCCAGCTCCCACACCGGGCGGTGCTCGTCTGAAGGCTCGGGGCGAGAGGCCAAACTCGCGCAACATCGCCGCAGCAAATGCACTTTGCGAACCATAGCCCACCCGCGCGGCAATCTCGCCGATCGGCAGCTGGCTGTCGCGCAGCAGGCCGCGGGCCATCTGCAAGCGCCGGGTGCGTATGTAGTCCATCGGCGTCTGCCCGCTTTCCGCGATAAATCGTGCATGCAGGCGGGCGACGGACAGGTCGGCGAGCTTCGCCAGGTCCGCCACTTGCAGTGGGTGCGCGGCGTGCCGCTGGATATGCGCATCGAACGCGGCATAGGGCAGGCGCTTGCCCTCCGGCGGCTGCGCAAGGTTGAGGCTGGCCAGCAGCAATATGGCGCCTTGCTGGGCGATCAGCGGATCGTCCACCGGGCTGCTTGCCAACCACTGCACCAGTTGGCTTTGGCGATTGTCGAGGGTCAGGTGTGCGCACCGGTCGAGCAAGCGGCGGCTGGCGTCGGCATGCTCGCCCAGGGACTGCGCCAGCCATTGCTCATCGGGCACGTCCAGCACCAGGCAGCGGCTGCCATCGCGACTGCGGCATGCGTGATGGGCGGAGTAGGGCAGCACCATCACACTGCTGTGCTGAACCTGGCCGCCCCGGCCATCCACCTCGAAGTCCAGGTGCCCGGACAGGCCAAACACCAGCTGTGCATGGTCGTGGCTATGGGCGATAGGCGCATCGGGGTAGTGGCGTAGCGTGAGGTTGGGTCTCATCGCAGTCTCCTGGGCAGGCCCGCAGTTTACATCGCTTCGCCGCCTGTGGGCGCTGTCATCAGACTGACGCAACACTGTCATGGGCTATTAATCCCATGGGCGCAAGCTCGCGAAAACACCGTGAGGCATGCCCATGACCAGCGCCGAACTCGCCAAACCCAGCCGCAAGCAACGCGTGCGTACCCTGTGGATTTCCGACGTGCATTTGGGCACTCGGGATTGCCAGGCCGAACACCTCTCGCATTTCCTCAAGGGCTACCACGCCGACAAGGTCTACCTGGTGGGCGACATCATCGACGGCTGGAAGCTGCGCAGCGGCATGTATTGGCCCCAGGCCCACACCAACGTGATCCGCCGCCTGCTGACCATGAGCAAGCGCGGCACCGAGGTGATCTACGTCACCGGCAACCACGATGAATTCCTGCGGCGTTATTCGAAGCTGATCCTTGGCAATATCCAGTTGGTGGACGAAGCGGTGCACGTGACTGCCGATGGCCGGCATTTGCTGGTGATCCATGGCGACCAGTTCGACGTGATCACCCGGTATCACCGCTGGCTGGCGTTCCTCGGCGATTCGGCCTACGAATTCACCCTCACGCTCAACCGCTGGCTGAACCACTGGCGGGCGCGCTATGGCTACGGCTATTGGTCGTTGTCGGCGTACCTCAAGCACAAGGTCAAGACGGCGGTGAGCTTTATCAGTGATTTTGAAGAAGCGATCGCCCATGAAGTGACCAAGCGCGAATTGCACGGCGTGGTGTGCGGGCACATCCACCATGCGGAGATTCGCAAGGTGGGCGAGGTGGACTACCTCAATTGCGGGGATTGGGTGGAGTCGTGCACGGCGCTGATCGAGCACTGGGACGGGCATATCGAGCTGTATCGATTGGCGGATGCCCAGGCGAAAGAGGCACAGCTAAAGGCCGAGATGGTCGCGGGCTAAGCCTCAAACCCACAGACTCACAGACTCACTCAGTCTAAATGTGGGAGCGGGCTTGCTCGCGAATGCGGAGTGTCAGTCACCAGATAATTCGACTGACCCACCGCCTTCGCGAGCAAGCCCGCTCCCACATTTGGAGCCGGTTTCTTCAGTCAGGTGTGGGAAACATCCGCGATCGCTTCTGCCAACAACGTCAACCGCGTCGCATCAATCCCCGCCACGTTCGCACGCCCGGAATTGACCATATACACGCTGTGCTTGTCCCGCAGTTGCTTCACCTGTTCCGCACTCAACCCGGTATAGGAAAACATCCCGCGTTGCGCCGCGATGTGCGCAAACCGCTCCGACAACCCATGGGGCGCCAACGCCTCCACCAGCCCGGAACGCAGCTGCGCAATCCGCGCCCGCATCGCTTCCACTTCCTCGGCCCACTGCTTTTTCAGCCCGGCGTCACCGAGAATCGTCGCCACCACAGCAGCACCATGGTCCGGCGGCGTCGACCACAAGTTACGCGCAATAAACGCCAGCTGGCTGCGCACATCCGTCAGTTTCTCGGCGTCCGCCGCGCACACAATCAACGCGCCGACACGGTCGCTGTACAAGCCGAAGTTCTTCGAGCAGGAACTGGTGATCAGCACTTCGGGCAGCTCAGCCGCGAACAGCCGCACGGCCCATGCATCCTGTTCCAGGCCATCGCCAAAACCCTGATACGCAAAGTCGATCAGCGGCAGCAACTGACGTTCCTGGACGATCTTCAGCACCTGGCGCCAGTCATCGTGGGACAGGTCGAAACCGGTCGGGTTGTGGCAGCAGGCGTGCAGCAGCACCACATCGCCCTCAGGCACCGTCGACAGGGTGGCCAGCATTGCCGCTACGTCCAGACGATTGTCGCTGCCCACGTACGGGTAATGGCTGACCTTGAGCCCGGCCTTGGCGAAGATGGTTTCGTGGATCGGCCAGGTCGGGTTGCTCAGCCATACGCCACGGCCGGGCAGGCTGTGGGCGATAAAGTCGGTGCTCAGGCGCAGCGCGCCGGTGCCGCCAGGCGTCTGGGTGGCGCCGGCGCGGCGTTCACTCAGCAGCGGCGAACCAGCGCCCAGCACCAACTCACTGATCAGCGTGCCGAACGCGGCATTGCCATGGCCGCCGATGTAGGTCTTGGTGGTTTGTTGTTCCACCAGGCGCTGCTCGGCCAGTTTTACCGAATGGGGGATCGGCGTCAGGCCCTGGTCGTCCTTGTACACGCCCACGCCGAGGTCGAACTTGTTCGGGTTTGGATCCTGGGCGTACAACTCCATCAGCCCGAGGATCGGGTCTCCGGGCACCCGGCCAATTGCGTCGAAATGCATTACTTGCGGCCCTCGGCATCCTTGGCCACTTCGTCGGTGCGCGCGGCCATGATGAAGTCGTTGCGGTGCAGGCCCTTGATGGAGTGGCTCCACCAGGTCACGGTGACTTTGCCCCACTCGGTGAGCAGGCCCGGGTGATGGCCTTCAGCTTCGGAGATCACGCCCACGGCGTTGGTGAAGGCCAGGGCGAATTTGAAATTCTTGAACAGGAAGACCTTTTCCAGCTGCATCACGCCATCGCGTACTTCGATGTTCCAGTCGGGGATCTGCTTGATCAGCACCGGCAACTCTTCGTCGCTGACTTGCGGGGCGTCGGCGCGGCAGGCTTCGCAGTGGGCTTGGTTCAACGTGGTCATGTGGGTATTCCTGAAATCGAGTATTTGGAAACGGTCGTCAGTAGCGTCACCCTAAAGCAACGCGGGGCCAGGGAACAGACTCACCTGGCCCTAAAAGCCGCAGTTCAAGCAGCTTTTGGCTTGGGCGGGAACTTCGGTGCGTGCAGCCCCAGCTGCATCCCGCGTTCGACCATACCCATGATGTCTTCCTGCGCCACTTCGAACAGGCGCTTGAGGTTGGGCAGGGCGAAGTACACGGGTTGCAGAATGTCGATGCGATACGGCGTGCGCATCGCTTCGAGCGGGTCGAAGGCTTGATGCTCGGGCACGTCCGAGAGGCAGTACACGGTCTCCTTGGGCGAAGACAGGATGCCGCCACCGTAGATGCGCCGGCCTTCGGGCGTGTCCACCAGGCCGAACTCGATGGTCATCCAGTACAGGCGCGCCAGGTACACGCGCTGTTCCTTGGTGGCGGCCAGGCCGAGCTTGCCGTAGGTGTGGGTGAATTCCGCGAACCAGGGGTTGGTCAGCAGTGGGCAATGGCCGAAGATCTCGTGAAAAATGTCCGGTTCCTGCAGGTAATCCAGCTCTTCACGGGTACGAATAAACGTCGCCACCGGAAACTGCTTGTTGGCGAGCAATTCGAAAAAAGTCTGGAAGGGGATCAGCGCCGGCACCCGGGCGACTTGCCAGCCCGTGGTCTCGGCCAGCACTTTGTTGACTTCCGCCAGCTGTGGAATGCGGTCGTGGGGCAGGCCGAGCTTGTCGATGCCGTCCAGGTATTCCTGGCAGGCGCGGCCCTCGATCACTTTCAGTTGGCGCGTGATCAGGGTGTTCCACACCGCGTGTTCTTCGGGCGGGTAGTCGATAAAACCGTTCGCGTCGGGCTCGCGGGCCACGTACTGCGTCTGCTTCATACTGCTCTCCTGCTAGGCATTCGTTCTTGTTATGTCCTGGGATGAGCCTATTGATACGCCGCCTGGGCCAGGAAGCCATCCTCCTGCGCCATGCTTTTGTAGGAAAAGTTACTGAGATTCGTAAAGTTTTCGTTACGGTTGAGGCAATTCGTTCTCCCTGTGGCGTATTTTGGGTGTGAATCGCCATGCAGCTGTCACATAATCTTGACGATTATCTGCGGCCGGCGGCAAAAAGACGCAGCGACTCCACCTCTTCGGGCCTTCTCATGCGTATCAAAGTGCATTGCCAGAACCGCATCGGCATCCTGCGGGACATCCTCAACCTGCTGGTGGAGTACGGCGTGAACGTTGCCAAGGGCGAGGTCGGTGGCGAGCACGGCAACGCCATTTACCTCTATTGCCCGAACCTGGTGAACCTGCAGTTCCAGGCATTGCGCCCGCAGTTCGAGGCGATTGCCGGGGTATTTGGCGTCAAGCGGGTAGGGCTGATGCCCAGCGAGCGTCGGCATATGGAGCTCAACGCGCTGCTGGGGGCGCTGGAGTTTCCGGTGCTGTCCATCGACATGGGCGGCTCCATCGTCGCGGCCAACCGCGCGGCGGCGCAGTTGCTCGGAGTACGGGTGGATGAGGTGCCGGGCATTCCGTTGTCGCGCTACGCCGAAGATTTCGATTTGCCGGAACTGGTACGGGCCAGCAAATCGCGAATCAACGGCCTGCGGGTCAAGGTCAAGGGCGATGTATTCCTGGCCGATATTGCGCCGCTGCAATCCTCCGAGCATGACGACAGCGAAGCCATGGCCGGCGCCGTACTGACCCTGCACCGCGCCGACCGGGTGGGTGAGCGTATCTACAATGTGCGCAAGCAGGAACTGCGCGGCTTCGACAGCATTTTCCAAAGCTCCAGGGTCATGGCCGCCGTGGTGCGTGAGGCTCGGCGCATGGCGCCGTTGGATGCGCCTCTATTAATAGAAGGCGAAACCGGCACCGGCAAAGAGTTGCTGGCCCGCGCTTGTCACCTGGCCAGCCCACGCGGCCAGTCGCCGTTGATGGCGCTCAACTGCGCCGGTTTGCCCGAGTCCATGGCCGAGACCGAGTTGTTCGGCTATGGTCCCGGCGCCTTTGAAGGGGCGAGGGCGGAGGGCAAGTTGGGACTGCTGGAGCTGACGGCGGGCGGTACGTTGTTTCTCGACGGCGTCGGCGAAATGAGCGCGCGGTTGCAGGTGAAGTTGCTGCGCTTTCTGCAGGACGGCTGCTTTCGCCGTGTAGGCAGTGATGAAGAGGTGTACCTGGATGTGCGGGTGATCTGCGCGACCCAGGTGGACCTTTCCGAACTGTGCGCCCGGGGCGAATTCCGCCAGGACCTTTACCATCGTCTCAATGTGCTCTCGCTGCATATCCCGCCGCTACGCGAGTGCCTCGACGGTTTGCCGCCGCTGGTGGAGCACTTCCTGGATCAGGCCAGCCGGCAGATCGGCTGCCCGCTGCCCAAGCTCGCACCGGCGGCGATGGAGCGCCTCAGCCATTACCACTGGCCGGGGAATGTGCGGCAGTTGGAGAACGTGCTGTTCCAGGCGGTTTCGCTGTGTGAGGGCGGCACCGTCAAGGCCGAGCACATTCGCCTGCCGGACTATGGCGTGCGCCAGCCGCTGGGGGATTTTTCCCTGGAAGGCGGGTTGGAGGAGATCGTCGGGCGCTTTGAAAAGGCCGTGCTGGCGCAGTTGTATGCCGAACATCCCAGCAGCCGGCTGTTGGGCAAGCGGCTGGGCGTGTCCCACACCACGATTGCCAACAAGTTGCGGGACTACGAAGTCGTCAAAGCCGAACGCGGTTAAACCTGTGGGAGCGGGCTTGCTCGCGAATGCGGTAGGTCAGTCGATACATAGGGTGACTGTCACACCGCATTCGCGAGCAAGCCCGCTCCCACATGGGGTCTTTGTCGGTCTTGATACCTGTACTTGCCGTTAGCGGCATAAGTCCGCCGTTTTTTCGACTCTCTTCCTACTGCCCTCAGCTGCCACCTGCCGGCAAACCCCCGCCCCGCCTGGACTTTTCCTCATTTCAAAAAGTTGGTTCGCAAATTGCTTAAGCCTCATCAGTACAGCGGTGGGCGGCAAGCGTCCGTCAGAAAGAGGAAAGAGCGTGGATAAGTACCTTTACGTGGCAATGACCGGCGCCAGCCAGAATGCACTGGCGCAGAAGGCCCACGCCAACAACTTGGCGAACGTTTCCACCAATGGTTTCCAGCGTGACCTGGAACAGGCGCGCTCGATGCCTGTGTTCGGTGACAGCTTTCCGGCGCGGGCCTTTGCCTTGACCGAGCGCCCAGGCACGGACTTTTCCCCTGGCGCGATGATTGAAACCGGCCGTGACCTCGATGTGGCCGTCAGCGGTGACGGCTGGATGGCCGTGCAAAACCCGGATGGCGGCGAATCCTACGTGCGCAGCGCCAGCATGAACGTCGATGCGCTGGGCGTGCTGCGGGCCGGCAACGGTATGCCGATCATGGGCAACGGCGGCCCGATTGCCGTGCCGCCCCAGCAGCAGATCGAAGTCGGCCAGGACGGCACCATCAGCATCCGCGCCATGGGCGAAGGCCCGCGGGTGATGGCTGAAGTGGACCGGATCAAGCTGGTGCAGCCCGACCTCAAGAACATGACCAAGGGCCTCGACGGCACCATCCACACCAAGGATGGCCAGCCGGCCCAGGCCGATGCCAACGTCAAGCTGACGTCGGGCTTCCTGCAGGCGAGCAACGTGAACGCCGTCGAAGAAATGACGGCAGTCCTGGCCCTGTCCAAGCAGTTCGAATTGCACATCAAGATGATGAACAGCGCCAAAGAAGACGACCAGGCCATGACCCGCGTCCTGGCGATGAGCTGATAGCAGCCACACACTAATTTTTGTAGCGCGGCGCCATAAAACAGGCGCACGAAGGAGAAGAACATGCTTCCGGCTCTATACGTTGCCAAGACAGGCCTGTCCGCCCAGGACACCAACCTGACCACCATTTCCAACAACCTGGCCAACGTGTCGACCACGGGTTTCAAACGTGACCGCGCCGAGTTCCAGGACTTGCTCTATCAGATCAAGAAGCAGCCTGGCGCCCAGTCGACCCAGGACAGCGAATTGCCGTCGGGCCTGCAACTGGGTACCGGTGTGGCAATCGTTGGCACCCAGAAGAACTTCAGCGCCGGTAACCTGCAGCAGACCGGCCAACCGCTGGACCTGGCAGTCAACGGCAAGGGTTTCTTCCAGATCCTGCAGCCGGACGGCACCACCACCTACACCCGTGACGGTACGTTCCACCTGGACTCCAACGGCCAGGTCGTGACCGCCAATGGCTTCGCGCTGGAGCCGGCGATTGTCGTGCCGAACAACGCCCAGACCTTCACCGTCGGCAACGACGGCACCGTGTCGATCACCGTGGCCGGCAACCCGGCGTCCCAGGTGATCGGCAACCTGCAAACCGCCGACTTCATCAACCCGGCCGGCCTGCAGGCGATCGGTAACAACCTGTTCCTGGAAACCGCGTCCAGCGGCGCGCCGCAAATCGGCACCCCAGGCCTCAACGGTTTTGGTACCACCCTGCAAAGCACCCTGGAAACGTCCAACGTCAGCACCGTTGAAGAGATGGTCAACATGATCACCACTCAGCGCGCCTACGAGATGAACTCCAAGGTGATTTCCACCGCCGACCAGATGCTTTCGTTCGTAACGCAGAATCTGTAATCAAGTCTATGGGGCGCCCTTGAAGGCGCCTGCAACACCGTGAGGTATGGGTCATGAATCGCTATGTTTCTGTTCTGGCATTGAGTGGGATTGCTGTGCTCGCGGGCTGTGTCGCCCCGACGCCTAAGCCCAATGACCCGTACTATGCGCCGGTGTTGCCGCGCACGCCGTTGCCGGCGGCCGCCAACAATGGCTCGATCTACCAGGCCGGGTTCGAACAGAACCTGTACAGCGACCGCAAGGCCTTCCGGGTCGGTGACATCATCACCATCACGCTGAACGAGAAGACCCAGGCGAGCAAGAACGCCAACTCGCAGATCGGCAAGACCAGCAAGACCAGCATCGGCCTGACTTCATTGTTTGGCGGTGTACCGAACACCAACAACCCGCTGGGCAGCGGTGACCTGAGCCTGGACGCCGGCTACAGCGGCGACCGCGCCACCAACGGCAAGAGTGCGGCAGGGCAGGGCAACAGCCTGACCGGCTCGATCACCGTGACCGTGGCCGACGTGCTGCCCAACGGCATCATTGCCGTACGCGGCGAGAAGTGGATGACCCTCAACACCGGTGACGAACTGGTGCGCATTGCGGGCATGGTTCGCGCCGACGATATCTCCACCGACAACACCGTGCCGTCGACACGGATTGCCGATGCACGCATCACCTACTCGGGTACGGGTTCGTTTGCTGACGCCAGTCAGCCGGGCTGGTTTGACCGTTTCTTCCTTAGCCCGCTGTTCCCTTTCTAGGTGATCACTTTGAACTTCAAACAGCTGATGGCTGCGATGTTGCTGCTGGCCCTGAGCGCAGGCGCCCAGGCCGAGCGCTTGAAAGACATCGCGAGCATTTCCGGCGTGCGGTCCAACCAGCTGATCGGCTACGGCCTGGTGGTGGGGCTTAACGGCACCGGTGACCAGACCACCCAGACCCCGTTCACCCTGCAGACCTTCAACAACATGCTTTCGCAGTTCGGCATCAAGGTACCGCCGGGCTCGGGCAACGTGCAGTTGAAGAACGTCGCGGCGGTGTCCATCAGCGCTGACTTGCCGCCGTTCGCCAAGCCGGGGCAGGTGGTCGATATCACCGTCTCGTCCATGGGTAACTCGAAAAGCCTGCGCGGCGGCACCTTGCTGATGACGCCGCTCAAAGGTATCGACGGCAACGTCTACGCCATTGCCCAGGGCAACCTGGTGGTGGGTGGCTTTGATGCCGAAGGCCGCGACGGTTCGAAGATCACCGTCAACGTGCCGTCGGCCGGGCGGATTCCCGGTGGTGCCTCGGTGGAGCGCACCGTGCCCAGCGGCTTTAACCAGGGCAACAGCCTGACCCTGAACCTCAACCGCTCTGACTTCACCACCGCCAAGCGCGTGGTCGACAAGATCAATGAGCTGCTCGGCCCGGGCGTGGCCCAGGCCATCGATGGCGGCTCGGTTCGTGTGACGGCACCGCTGGACCCAAGCCAGCGTGTGGACTACCTGTCTCTGCTGGAAAACCTTGAGGTTGACCCGGGCCAGGCGGTGGCGAAAGTCATCATCAACTCGCGGACCGGCACCATCGTGATCGGCCAGAACGTCAAGGTTTCGCCAGCGGCCGTGACCCACGGCAGCCTGACCGTGACCATCACCGAAGACCCGATCGTCAGCCAGCCTGGCCCGTTGTCCAACGGCCAGACTGCCGTGGTCCCCCGTTCGCGGGTGAATGCCCAGCAAGAAGCCAAGCCGATGTTCAAGTTCGGCCCCGGCACCACCCTGGACGAGATTGTCCGTGCGGTGAACCAGGTGGGCGCAGCGCCCGGCGACTTGATGGCGATCCTCGAAGCATTGAAACAGGCCGGCGCCTTGCAAGCCGACCTGATCGTGATCTGACGCCATGGCCATGGACATGCGCAAGAGCGGCCTGACCAGCACGGCGGATTCGGGTTCCTATTCCGACCTCAACCGGCTTAACCAGTTGAAGGTCGGCGACAAGAACAGCGACGGCAACATGCGCAAGGTCGCGCAGGAATTCGAGTCGCTGTTTCTCGGCGAGATGCTCAAGTCCATGCGTTCGGCCACCGAAGCCCTGGGCAAGGACAACCCGCTGAATACCCCGGCGGCCAAGCAGTACCAGGAAATGTACGACCAGCAGTTGGCGGTTTCCCTGTCTCGCGAGGGCGGTGGTATCGGCCTGGCGGACGTGCTGCTGCGCCAGATGCAGAAGAACAAACCGGTGGACGCCCAGGCGGCCACCCTGCAAGGCCCGGCTGCGCCCGCGAAGAAGGTGGATGTGCCGACTGAAATTGCCGCCGGTACCAAGGCCGATGGCCCGCTGGGCCGCAGCAATGGTCAGCGGCCATTGTGGGCGTACCGCGTGGCGGTGCCTGAAGGCACCAACTCCCACGCCAACGACATGGCGCTGATGAACCAGCGACGCATCTCGTTGCCGAGCAAGCTGACGGATCGCCTGCTGGCCGGCATCGTGCCGGGTGCCGAGGCTACCACTGCCGCCAAGGCCGCGCCGCTGCGTAACAGCGCTGCCGATGATGGCGTGGTCAACAGCACCGCCCGCAGCCTTGCCGCCATACCGCCTCGCGGGCAGATGCAGGTTTACGGCCGCGCCGTAGCCCAGCCACCGCTGGCACCGGCGAAGAAAGCCTTCAGCTCGCAGGATGAATTTGTCGCCACCATGTTGCCGATGGCCAAGCAGGCCGCTGCGAGGATTGGCGTCGATCCACGCTACCTGGTGGCCCAGGCCGCCCTGGAAACCGGTTGGGGTAAATCGGTGATGCGTGCCGAGGATGGCACCAGCAGCCACAACCTGTTCGGTATCAAGGCCGGCCAGAGTTGGCAGGGCGAACAGGCCCGGGCGATCACCAGCGAGTTTCGCGATGGCGCGATGGTCAAGGAGACGGCGCAGTTCCGTTCCTACAATTCCTACCAGGACAGCTTCCATGACCTGGTCACGTTGCTGCAAAGCAATGATCGCTATAAAGAAGTTGTGAAATCAGCCGACAACCCGGAACAGTTTGTGCGCGAGTTGCAAAAAGCCGGATATGCAACCGACCCGGATTACGCCAGCAAGATTTCGCAGATCGCAAAAACGATGAACAGCTACCAGAACTACGCTGCCGCGGGCGCTTCCACTCATTTATAAGGTCTGAATCATGAGTTTGCTCAATATCGGGATGTCGGGGCTCAATGCCGCCCAGGGATCGTTGTCGGTCTTAAGTAACAACATCGCCAACGTCAACACCCCGGGATACTCGCGTCAACAGAGCGCTCAGACCGCGAATGCGTCGAACGCCTACGGCGGCGTATTTATCGGCACCGGTACGACCCTGGCGGACGTGCGTCGGGTGTACAACCAGTTCCTCACCACGGCTTACCAGAACAGCACGGCACTCGACAGCGATGCCAACGCCTACCTGGACCAGGCCAGTGCCATCGACAAGACCTTGTCGGATTCCAACACCGGCATGTCTTCGGTGCTCAGTGCCTTTTTCGCGGCGGCGCAGACGGCTTCTGCCACCCCGGGCGACGTGTCCGCGCGCCAATTGCTGCTGACCAGCGCCCAGACCCTGAGCAACCGCTTCAACTCCATTTCCGGCCAGTTGAACCAGCAGAAACAAACGATCAACAGTCAGTTGAGCACCATGACGGATCAGGTCAACAAGCTGACGTCCTCGATCGCCTCGCTCAACAAGCAGATTGCCCAGGCCCAGGGGACTTCCAGCAGTGCGCCGGCCAACCTGCTGGACTCGCGTGACGAAGCGGTGCGCTCGCTCAACGAGCTGATCGGCGTTACGGCCACGGAAAAAAACGGACAGTTCAGTATTACGACCGGTACGGGGCAGTCGCTGGTGGAAGGCGGGATATCCAATAATATCTCTGCGGTACCGAGTAGCACCGACAATAGCCAGTACACCATCCAGCTCTCGATGGGCGACTCGTCCATTGACCTTGGCAATGTGGTCACCGGCGGCAGTATCGGTGGCTTGCTGCGCTATCGCAGTGACGTGCTGATGCCGGCCATCAATGATCTGGGGCGCATCGCGATTGCCACGGCAGACACGATCAACAACCAGTTGGGCCAGGGCCTGGACCTCAACGGCGAATTCGGTTCGTCGCTGTTCACCGATATCAACAGCGCGGCGGCGATTTCCCAGCGCAGCCAAGGGGCCGCCGGCAACAGCGCGGGGTCTGGCAACCTGAATGTCACGATCAAGGACAGCAGCCAGCTGACGACCTACGACTACAAAGTCACGTTTACCAGTGGTAACCAGTACAACGTCGTCCGCTCCGACGGCAAGGCCATGGGTTCGTTCGACACCACCACCACGCCGCCGCCGGTGATTGATGGCTTTACCCTGGCGCTGGACGGCAAAGGGCCCATGGCTGCCGGTGACAGCTTCAAGGTCAGCCCCACGGCCAACGGGGCCACGGGCATCGGTGTCGACCTGAAGGACGTCAACAAGCTCGCCTTCGCGGGCCCCTTGGCGGGGAACGCGAGCAAGACCAACACCGGCACCGGTACGTTCACACCGCCTCAGCTGACTGTGCCGCTGGATATTCATGGCGGCGCTGATACCGCCCAGTTGCGCGCCGGCATCGAAAACTCCATGCCGGTAAAAATGCTCTTTGGCAAGCCGGCCGCCGACGGCACCCAGTCGTATACGGTGAGCGACGCGCAAGGCAATCCGATCGGCAGTGGCACCATCATCCCGGGCCAGGGCAACAAGATCAGCATCAACGTACCGATGCGCGATGCCTCCGGTGCGTTGATCCCGGGCAAAAGCTTCAACTTCGACACCACGGTCGGCGGCTCGCCTGCCAATGGTGACAGCACGACTTTCTCGTTCAACGCTTCGGGCACCTCCGACAACCGCAACGCCCAGCAATTGCTGGACTTGCAGACCAAGGCCACCGTGGGCGCCAGCGACGGCAGCCCGGGTGTGAGCCTGGTCAGCGCCAACGCCCGACTCGTATCGCAGGTGGGCTCAAAAGCCAGCCAGGCCGCTACCGACTCCACCGCGACGGGTGCGCTGTTGGCAGCGAACAAGGCGGCCAGCAACTCGGTGTCCCAGGTCAACCTGGATGAAGAGGCGGGTGACATGATCAAGTTCCAGCAGTACTACACCGCGTCGTCGCAGATCATCAAGGCTGCGCAAGAAACTTTCAGCACACTGATTAATGCCCTTTAAAGGAGTCTGGGACGATGCGTATTTCTACACAGCAGTATTTCGACACCAGCGC
This sequence comes from Pseudomonas sp. P7779, assembly GCF_013386315.1. Lineage (NCBI taxonomy): Bacteria > Pseudomonadati > Pseudomonadota > Gammaproteobacteria > Pseudomonadales > Pseudomonadaceae > Pseudomonas > Pseudomonas sp. P7779. The sequence goes on from NZ_JACARZ010000004.1 coordinate 66,101, forward strand.
CAGCAAGTACCAGACGAACTATTCCGGTGTGGTGAAAGCCCAGGACCAGGCGAGCAGCGGTATCCGGGTGCAAACCGCCTCCGATGACCCGGTCGCCGCCGCGCGCTTGCTGCAATTGCAGCAACAGAAAGACATGCTTGGCCAGTTCAACGGCAACATCAACACCCTGCAGAACTCGCTGACCAACGAAGAATCGGTGTTAAAGAGCATCAACACCGCCTTGCAGCGCGGTAATGAACTGGCGCTGCGTGCGGCCAACCAGTCCCTGAGCGATGACGATCGTAAATCCATCGCCAGCGAAGTGGGCGCGCTTGAGGACCAGGTGCTGGGCTTGCTCAACTCCAAGGATGCCAACGGCAACTACATGTTTTCCGGGTCGAAAACCGACACGCCGCCTTACATCCGCAATAACGACGGCACCTACACGTATCAGGGTGACGAGACGCCGCTGAGCTTGCAGATCTCGGACAATCTGTCGATGGCGGGGGGCGACACCGGTAAGTCGATGATGGAAAGTTCGACCAACACCGGTCGCACCCAGGCTACGTTGTTGCCGCCTGCGGTCAATGACGGCAAGGTCGCGGTATCGGCGGGCACGGTGACCTCCGGTGTCACCTACACCAAGAGTTTTACCGACGGCCAGCCCTACAAGCTGACCTTCAGCAGCAGCACGCAGTATTCCGTGACCGACAAGGACGGCAACGACGTTACCTCGGAGATTCCCGGCAACGGCACTTTCGACGCGACCAAAGAGGGCGCATCCAGCGTCAACCTGCGCGGCGTCAAGTTCGATATCAGCCTGACGCTCGGCGCGGACGTTGCGCCCGGCGCTGACTCCGACGCACTGGTGGCGGGCAAGGCGTTCACCCTGCAATCCAAGCCGGACACCTTCAGTGCTTCGCGTTCCCCAGGCAACGCGTCGACTGCACAAGTGACCGGTGGCCAGGTGACGGATCAGGCGGCCTACGCCAGCACCTTCCCTGATACCGGTGCGGTGATCAAATTCACCAGCGGCACCACGTATGAGGTGTATGCGCAGCCCTACAGTCCGAACAGCAAGACCATCGCGACCGGCACCATGGCTGCCGGTGCCACCTCGATCAACGCGGCCGGCGTGACGTTCGACATCAGTGGTGCGCCAGGGGCGGGCGACCAGTTTGCGGTCAGCGCCGTCAGCAACAAGAACGAAAACGCCCTGGACACGTTGAGCCAATTGCGCAAAGCCCTGGAAACGCCGGCTGACGGCAACCTGGTCGCGCAGAACAACCTCAAGGATGTGGTGGCCAAAACCATCGGCAACCTCAACAACGCCAGTTCACAGATTGACCAGGTGCGCGGCTCCATCGGTGCTCGCCAGAATGCCCTGGATCTTCAAACGGATGAAAACACCAGCCTGGGGACTGCCAATACCAACACCATGAGTTCCTTGGGCAACGTCGACATGGGTCAGGCGGCGATCAACCTGCAGCTTCAGCAAACCATGCTGCAGGCCTCTCAGTTGGCCTTTGTGAAAATCTCTCAGTTGAGCCTGTTCAACAAAATGTGATGTCCGCGGCTGCAAACCGGCGGCTCACCCTGGAAACGGGGTGGGCCGTTGTGGTTTTTGGCGTTTGTATGTCCCCGTGTTTCGCACAAAGCGCAGAAAATTGAGTGACCTGTGAGTCATAAAGCGCATCTTCACTGTATCGTGTGAAAAGGATAGGTCGTCGCCAGGTCTCTGCGAGGGCCTGCCGCCAGGGTACAAAGGCGGTTTTCGGCGAGTTTTTTGCGGGGTCATCCCCATTATTGTCAGCACCCGGCGACGTGTCTCGCGGGGTGTTCTCCAGCTATTTAGTATTGGGAAGCCACAATGATTGGCATAAAAAGCATCGCCAGTTACGTGCCGGCAGACGGGATTGATAACTACGCCCAGGGTGCCAAATTCGCCAAGGATGAAGAATTCATCATTGGCAAGATCGGTTCGGCGTTCCTGCCGCGCAAGGATGCCGCGCAGGAAACCTCCGATCTGTGCGTCGAGGCGGTCAACGCCTTGTTTGCCAACAACCCCGATTTGAAGCGCGAGTCCATCGATGCGCTGATCGTCGTTACCCAGAATGGTGACGAAGAGGGCTTGCCTCACACCGCCGCCATCGTCCAGGACAAGCTGGGCCTGCCGACGCACGTGGCGGCCTTCGATATTTCCCTGGGCTGCTCGGGCTACGTCTACGGCATCTATGCGATGAAGGGCTTCATGGAAGCCACCGGCCTGAAGAACGGCCTGCTGGTGACCGCCGATCCGTACTCGAAGATCGTCGACCCGGAAGACCGCAACACCACCATGCTGTTCGGCGATGCCGCTACCGCCACCTGGATGGGTGAAGACGCGCCGTGGCAGTTGGGCAAGTCCAAGTTCGGCACTGACGGCTCCGGTGCGCCGCACTTGAAGGTCAGCGATGGCGTGTTCTTCATGAACGGCCGCCAGGTGTTCAACTTCGCCTTGCTCAAGGTGCCGGCGCATTTGCACGAGCTGCTCAACGAATCGGACCTCAAGGCTGACGAGATCGATGCGTTCTGCATCCACCAGGGCAGTGCGGCGATTGTCGACGCCGTGGCCCGGCGTTTCGAAGACGCGCCGGTGGACAAGTTCATCAAGGACATGGTCGAGACCGGCAACACCGTGTCCTCGAGCATTCCGCTGCTGCTGGAAAAGCACATGCTCGACTCCACCTGGAAGCGCGTCGCCATCAGTGGTTTTGGTGTGGGGCTGTCCTGGGGCTCGGCGATTTTGCACCGCCCTTGACGACTTAAAGGCGCTGCACAAAAAAACGCCCATGATCGAAAGATTATGGGCGTTTTTTATTTGGCGCCAGAAAGCCAACAATTGCTGGGGTTTGGGCTATCGTAAATGCTTGAATTAAAAGGGGTGGCACGGCGCCAGTAAAAAAAATCAAAAAAGTCCTCAAGCAACCTGCTTTCACGACGATAACTATTACGAAGGTTCTCTAGGCCACACCCGGCGGTTGCCAGGGCCGGAAGCCGCAGTACACCACCCACGAGGATTTCGTCATGGCATTAACAGTAAACACCAACCTTGCTTCGTTGACCGTTCAGAACAACCTGAACAAGGCTTCCAGCGCCCTGCAAACTTCCATGCAGCGCCTGTCCTCCGGCCTGCGTATCAACAGCGCCAAAGACGATGCGGCCGGCCTGCAAATCGCTGGTCGTCTGACCAGCCAGATCAACGGCCTGGGCGTTGCCATCAAGAACGCCGGTGACGGTAACTCCATCGCGCAAACTGCTGAAGGCGCGATGCAGCAATCCACCAACATCCTGCAGACCATGCGTTCCCTGGCTCTGTCGTCCGCTAACGGCTCCCTCAGCGCTGACGACCGTAAGTCGAACCAGGCTCAGTACGCGGCTCTGACTTCTGAATTGACCCGTATCGCTTCTACCACCACTTTCGGTGGTCGTAACCTGCTGGACGGTTCTTTCGGTACTACCGCTTTCCAAGTGGGCGCCAACGCCAACCAGACCATCAACATGAGCCTGGGCAACGTAGCGGCTAACAACATTGGTTCGCAGCAGCTGCTGTCTTCTGCCCAAACACCTACGGCTACCGGTATTGCAGCCGGTACCATCAGTGTGACCGGTGGCGGCCAGACCTCTGCTTCGCTGGCCATCGCAGATGGTGCTTCGGCCAAGGATATCGCTGCCCAACTGAACGGCGCAGTCGGCGGCCTGCAGGCCTCCGCCAGCACTGAACTTAAGTTCACTGTACCTGCCAGCTTCCCGGCTGCTACTCCAAACGGTAAGTTCGACCTGACAGTCGGTAGCGGTCCTAGCGCCACTACTGTTTCGTTCACCGGTATCACCAGCGCTGCTGACCTGGCCGACCAACTGAACTCCAACGCTGCCAAGCTGGGCATCAGCGTTAACTTCGACCAGTCGACCGGCTCTCTGTCGATCAAATCCGACTCGGGTGAGAACTTCACCTTTAATAACGCTGACGCCGGCGGTCAGCTGATGAGCATCGCTACCAAAGGCGGCGACGGCAAGTTTAACGCCACCGCAACCCCTCTGGTCGCAGGTCCGCTGATTGCTACCGGCGCTATCTCGTTGAACTCCAGCTCCAGCTACTCGCTGACTGGTACCGGTGGTGGTGTTGCTGGCTTGTTCGGTGCAACTGGCGTCAACGCTGTCAACTCGGCGAAAGTTGTTGTCAGCAACACCGACGTGACCACCGCTGCCAACGCACAGAGCGCTGTTGACGTGCTGACCCAGGCACTGTCCACCATCGACTCCCAGCGTGCTGACCTCGGTGCTGTACAAAACCGTTTCGACAACACCATCGCCAACCTGCAGAGCATCTCGGACAACTCCACTTCTGCCCGTGGCGTGATCCAGGACGTTGACTTCGCTGCTGAAACCGCTCAGCTGACCAAGCAACAAACCCTGCAACAGGCTTCGACTGCGATCCTGTCCCAGGCGAACCAACTGCCATCCGCTGTACTGAAGCTGCTTCAGTAATAACGGCGCTTGGTAACTGACGGAAGGGCGCGTTTACGTGCCCTTTTGTCTTTTGTCTAATGAGGTGATTGGTCATGGACATGAGCGTCAAACTGAACCTGTCTTACCCTGCGGCAGCGCCACAGAATGCACCTGCTCCTGTCAGTGCCGATCCGCAGAAGCCCAAGGTGGACGCCGTTGCTGGCGCGAAAGATGCCCAGCAGCCATCGAGCCACACCGACTTGAAAAAAGCGGTCAACGACATAAACGAATTCATCCAGGCTGCCCAGCGCAAACTGGATTTTTCCATTGATGACTCCACCCACCAGGTTGTGGTCAAGGTCATTGCGACCGAAAGCGGTGAGGTCATTCGCCAGATTCCTTCGGAATTGGCCCTGAAACTCGCCCAGAGCCTTCATGACGCCAGCAGCTTGCTGTTTGACGCCAAGGTCTAAACTGGCATGAACTTTGTTGCGAAAACTGCCTAGAGCGTGATTCGTCAATAAAGCATCAGCCCCGGATTAGGAGAAAGACGATGACAGTCGTAGCAGGTCTAACGGTCAACGGCCCGGGTACGGGCATCGACGTTCAAGGTCTTGTTAAGTCGTTGGTGGGGTCGCAAACCGCACCCAAGCAAGCGCAGATCGACAGCCAGACCAAAACATCCACTGCGCAACTGACTTCGATCGGCAAGATCCAGGCGGCTCTGGACGCGTTCCGGGGCGCGTTGGACACCATGACCAAGACTGTTAACTTCAGCGGCTTGAGTTCGACGCTGTCGAACGACAAGCTCGCGACGGTCACGTTGGGCCCAGGTGCCGCCGCCGGCAACTTTACGCTGGGTGTCACCCAATTGGCCACGGCGTCAAAGGTCTCCACGGCAGTAATTCCTGGCGGGCCGACGGCCGTTGTCAATTCCGGGGTCTCGGCGACGGTGTTTACGGTCTCCCAGTCCGGCAAGAATTACAGCGTCAGTGTGCCACCGGGCGGAACCCTGCAGCAGGTGCGCGATTCGCTCAACTCGCAGTACGGCAACGCGGGCTTGAGTGCCAACATCCTGACTGACTCCAACGGTTCGCGGTTGGTGGTCACATCGTCGACGACCGGTGTCGGTAGCGACATCACCTTCAAGGGTTCCTCGGGCCTGGATACGGGTGCGACGGTTGTGGGCTCGGCGCCGCAGAACGCCATATATAACCTTGATGGCAGCCCTCAAGAGTCCAAGAGTAATACCCTGCCCGACGCAATCAGTGGTGTGAGCATTACCTTGACGGGGGTTTCGGGGACCGATGCCCCTTCGACGATCAAAGTGTCTGCGAACAGCGCAACCCTGAAGTCGGCAGTCAAGGGCTTCACAGATACCTACAGTGCGTTGGTCAAGGCTGTGAATGCCGAGACTCAGGTCACCACCAATGCCGACGGTTCCGTCACGCCAGGCCCGTTGACCGGGGACAGTTCGGTGCGCAGCATGATGGCGTCGATCCGCAACGTGATGAACTCGGTGACCGGTAGCGGCTCGTTTGCATCCCTGGCGCAGTTTGGCGTGACCACGGACCAGACAGCGGGCACCCTGAGCGTCAGTGATGTGGCGTTTGACAAGGCGGTCCTCACTAATGGCTCCGACATCAACAGCATCTTCACCGGGCCCAGCGGACTGTTGGCAAGCCTGACGAATGCCACCGCCAACTTTGCGCTGAGCAAGACCGGGGTGTTCGCCGAAAAGTCCTCGACGCTGCAGGATAACCTCAGGGATTTGACCAACCAGCAGACCGCCCTGAACACGCGTTCTGATGCTCTGACGGCCTCCCTGACCCTGAAATACAACGCCATGGACTCCCTGGTTGCGCAGCTCAAGGCTCAGGGCGACAGCGTCATGACCACCCTCAACTCGCTGAACAATCCGAAGTCCACCTGATTGGCGGATGGATAAAGCCCGCCGAAGGCGCTGAGTCAAAGCGCCAGGCGGGCTAAAGTTTTGTGTAACACCGTCGACATAATAATCAGCGTCCACCCTTTTAGCTGTCGCCTGTCACGAGGTAGAAACATGAATCCCATGAGAGCCCTTCGCCAATACCAGAAGGTCAACACCCACGCCCAGATCTCCGAAGCCAGCCCGCACCGCCTGGTGCAGTTGCTGATGGAAGGCGCACTGGATCGTATGGCGCAGGCCAAGGGTGCGATGGCTCGCGGTGATATCGCGCAGAAGGGGTTGATGCTGGGCAAGGCGGTGGACATCCTCGTCGGGTTGCGTGACGGCCTGAACCCCGAGAAGACCCCGGACCCGATTGCACTGCAGCAGTTGGATAACCTGTATGCCTTCATGACCATGCGCCTGCTGGAAGCCAACCGTCAGAATGACGCTGCGATGATCGATGAGGTCGCAGGTCTGATGATTACGCTCAAGGAAGGCTGGGACGGTATTGCCACAGAGGTACAGTAGGCCGTAAGGCCTGAGGACGATGTCATGAGCCAAGCATTGCAAAAAATCGACGAGACCCGTGAGGCGCTGTCCGAGGCGTTGGCTGAACGCAACTGGGGTGCGATCGGCGAACTGGATTTGGGCTGCCGCGCGTTGATCGATGCTGCGCTCAACGAGGAATCGGCGGATGAGGCAGCCATTCGGGCAAAACTGGAAGACTTGCTTTCGGTCTACCAGCAGTTGCTTGAGGCGACGACAGGGGAGCGACAGGCTATTTTCGAAGAGATGTCGCAGTTCAACCGAGCTAAACATGCGTCAAAGGTTTACCATATGTTCGGCTGAAGGCTCAGTTAATCCGAACACCGCGCGTCATAAATTTGACTGTGCACGATTTTTTGACTTAACTAGTGCTATTTTCAGACGTCAGAAAGCCGTAGCGCAGAAAATGCCTACAGCAATCTAGATTGCCCCAACTCGAGGGCATTAGAGTTTTACTAGGGAAGTTGCTATTGCATGTGGCGTGAAACCAAAATTCTGCTGATCGATGACGATAGCGTTCGGCGCCGCGATCTGGCGGTGATCCTGAATTTTCTTGGCGAAGAAAATCTACCCTGCGGTAGCCACGACTGGCAGCAGGCGGTCAGCTCTTTGTCGTCGAGCCGCGAAGTCATTTGTGTGCTGATCGGGACGGTAAACGCTCCTGGTGCAGTGCTGGGCTTGTTAAAGACACTGTCGACCTGGGATGAGTTCCTTCCGGTGTTGCTGATGGGCGATATTTCTTCCGTGGACCTTCCGGAAGACCAGCGCCGCCGCGTGCTTTCCACCCTCGAAATGCCCCCCAGCTACAGCAAATTGCTCGACTCCCTGCACCGTGCCCAGGTCTACCGCGAGATGTACGACCAGGCCCGCGAGCGCGGCCGTCACCGCGAACCCAACCTGTTCCGCAGCCTCGTCGGCACCAGTCGTGCGATCCAGCATGTGCGCCAGATGATGCAGCAAGTGGCCGACACCGACGCCAGTGTGCTGATCCTTGGCGAGTCGGGCACCGGCAAGGAAGTGGTCGCACGCAACCTGCACTACCATTCCAAGCGTCGTGACGGGCCGTTCGTGCCGGTCAACTGCGGGGCGATCCCGGCAGAACTGCTGGAAAGCGAACTGTTCGGCCACGAGAAGGGCGCCTTTACCGGGGCGATCACCAGCCGTGCCGGGCGTTTTGAACTGGCCAACGGCGGCACCCTGTTCCTCGACGAAATCGGCGACATGCCGCTGCCGATGCAGGTCAAGCTGCTGCGGGTATTGCAGGAGCGCACCTTCGAGCGCGTGGGCAGCAACAAGACCCAGAGCGTCGACGTACGCATCATCGCGGCCACCCACAAGAACCTCGAAAGCATGATCGAGGTCGGCAGCTTCCGCGAAGACCTGTACTACCGCCTCAACGTATTCCCGATCGAAATGGCGCCCCTGCGCGAGCGCGTCGAAGACATCCCGTTGCTGATGAACGAGCTGATCTCGCGCATGGAACACGAAAAGCGTGGTTCGATTCGCTTCAACTCGGCGGCGATCATGTCCCTGTGTCGCCACGGCTGGCCGGGCAACGTCCGCGAGTTGGCCAACCTGGTGGAGCGCATGGCGATCATGCACCCGTACGGGGTGATCGGCGTGGTCGAGTTGCCGAAGAAATTCCGCTACGTCGACGACGAAGACGAGCAATTGGTGGACAGCCTGCGCAGCGACCTGGAAGAGCGCGTGGCCATCAACGGCCACACGCCGGACTTCGGCTCCACCGCCATGCTGCCGCCGGAAGGCCTGGACTTGAAGGACTACCTCGGCAGCCTCGAACAAGGCCTGATCCAGCAGGCACTCGACGACGCCAACGGTATCGTCGCCCGTGCCGCCGAGCGCCTGCGCATCCGACGTACCACCCTGGTGGAGAAGATGCGCAAGTACGGCATGAGCCGCAAGGAAGGTGATGAACAGGCGGATGATTGACGCCTGTTTTTCAACTGACTGAAAACTAAGCCTATTTTTTTAGGCACGGGTATTGCTACAGCACTCGCAACGTTCCGTTTAACTGACGGTCAGCCAAGCGAGAGAGCATGATGCCCCACGCCGCCCAACTATCTTCGGTCCCTGACACTCAGGGGCCGGCCCC